>CALBMD010000293.1 GCA_937896265.1 uncultured Pseudomonadota bacterium | reverse complement strand
AGGAGATTTTTTTGCCACCATGGTGGCTTCTTTTACCAAAAACAATCTAAAATAGTCTTATGGACTTAAGAACGAAAAACACTCTCGGTTATTATCTCTTAGCTTGCGCTCTTATCCTTGTGGTCCTTGGGATGCTAAGTATTATGGCAGCAGCTCCGCTTAAAGGTCTTGAGCTTTTCAACGACCCTAGCTACTACTTAAAAAAACAGTTCTTGGCTGCGATTTTGGGCATATTTATTTTAATTGCCATGCTTTCCTTACCAAATCATCTGATTGAAAGAATGGTACTGCCACTTGTGCTTGTCACTTTGCTACTGCTTCTGCTTACCGCATCAACAAAATTATCACTCCAAGCCGGAGGGGCTAGCCGTTGGTTAAAGCTTTTTGGGATTAGCATTCAAGCCAGCGAATTAGCGAAAGTAGCTTTAGTATTTTTTTTGGCAAAAAACCTTTCTCGAACAAAAATCAACCTCTCTCGCTTAGGGTTTGATATTTATTCAAATTTTATTGTTTTAGGGCTCTTTGCTTGTCTTTTAATGAAACAACCGGATTTTGGTACTGCCTTTTTATTGACTCTTTTAACTTTTACAATGCTTTTTTTGGCAGGGATTGGTTTAAAACCCATGCTACAGCTCTGTTCTGTAGCGGGTATCGGGGGTTTAGCTATCTTGATCTCAGCTCCCTACCGAGTTAAACGGCTATTTAGCTATCTTGATCCTTTTTTGGATTTTCAAAATAGTGGGTTTCAAATTGTGCAAAGCTACTTAGCCTTTCAAAATGGCGGCCTTTTAGGCGTTGGTTTTGGCGAGTCGCGACAAAAACTTTTCTTTCTACCAGAAGCTCATACTGATTTTATCTTGGCTGTCATTGGTGAAGAACTTGGTCTTTTAGGTACGAGTTTAGTGCTTTTATTATTCTTTCTGATTTTTCAAATTGGCATCCTTATAACCCTACAGCAAAAAACCAAATTTCGCTACCTACTGGCAGCAGGCCTTACCTGCCTCATCACAATCCAAGCTTTTTTCAATATAGGTGTCGTGACGGGGGCCTTACCCACCAAGGGAATCACCTTGCCATTTATCTCTTCAGGTGTTAGTTCCCTTCTGACGTTTTTCTTCGCTATGGCAATTCTCGCCCGATTGGGTATAGGATCAATTCAAAAAAATGAACTCGAATCTATCCATCAATGATGGCAATCATCTCCACTTTATTGGTTTAAACGGCTCTGGAATGGCTCCTTTAGCTATGATGGCGCATGAACTTGGCTATCGCGTTTCCGGCTGCGACCTTGCAGGTTCATACCACCAAGGGTTGTTAGCCAAAAAACAAATCAAGTGCTTCATAGGTCACAGCCAAGATCATCTACAAGACGTTGATGCTATTATTTATTCAACAGCTATTTCGCACGACTTAAACCCTGAAGCACTAGCTGCCAAAAGCAAAGGTTTAGCTTTTTTGCATCGCTCTGATCTTTTAAATGTTTTCTTAAAAAAAGCTAAAACAGCAATTACCGTAGCCGGTTCACACGGCAAAACAACAACATCAGCTATGATTACCTATCTTTTAGAAAAGTTAGATCTCTCTCCTTCTGCCGTCTTAGGGGCTAACTTACTGGGCATAAACCTGCCTTTTTGCCACGGTAAAGGCACATATTTTGTTGCTGAAGCTGATGAATCTGATGGTAGCTTTTTAAAATACCTACCCCAAATAGCAGTTATGACTAACATCGATAAAGATCATTTAGATTTTTATAAAAATCTTGAAGGTCTTGAACAAGCTTTTTTACTCCATGCCAACTCTACATCCCAAATGTGCGTCTTAAATGGTGACGATACAAGGCTTACAAAAATAAGGCAGCGAACAGCAAGCCCGTGCCTTTCCTTCGGTTTTAGTCAAAAAAATGATTTTCAAGCAAGTGAGATTTCTATTGATCAGCATGAAATGCTATTTGTAGTTAAAGCCTTTGGTCAAAAAGCAAATGTTCGTCTGGCCGCTTTAGGCAAACATAACGTCTTAAACGCGCTTGCAGCGCTGGCTGCTTGCCATGCTACTGGGATCTGTTGGCAAGAGGCCTCTGACTTTTTAAGCACCTTTCCTGGCGTTGCAAGGCGGCTAGAAGTAAAAATTAAAACCCCTAAATTAACGCTCATAGATGACTATGCGCACAACCCTGGCAAAATTGCTGCAAGCATTAAAGCTGTTAAAGAAGCCTACACTGACAGCCCTTTATTGGTTGTCTTTGAACCACACCGTTATTCTCGTGTTTCTACTTTATACCAAGAATTCACCCATAGCTTTGGTTTGGCTGATGAGGTTTATGTATTACCAATTTACGCCGCCTCAGAGCCACTAAATCCAATGTATACAAGCCAAAAATTAGCCTTTGATATAAAAAGAAATTCTAAAACAAATAGCTTCTTTATCGAAAGCTTTCAAGATCTCTTGCTCATGCTAAAGAAGACTCTCACTAAAAATCCTGTTATCCTTACTATTGGAGCAGGGGATATTGCTACAATAAGCACGGAACTTACCAAGGCTTTGGTTTAATGCCATTTTCTTTCGCAAGATCAGAATCATCTTCACTCTTAAACAACCAAAGAGTGCAGAAAAAGCGGCGCCTTCGTGTAAACAAAAAACTATGGTTAGCGCTCGCTATCGCCCTTTGTTTTGCTCTTTTTGGCAAAAGCAGAGTTTATTTTACTGACCAAGTTTTCCAACCATTTTTTACTAGTTTATGGTCTTGGAATTTTTCCAAATTTGATTTTTCTTCTTTAGATCATGCTCTTACCGAAAAAGAAAGGGAGAACTTTATCAGCTTCTTCTCTTTTAACGCTAAAAAAAGCCTAAAAGAGGTAAAAGAAATTGGCCTAGCTTTTTTCGCTGGCTCTGAGCTTTCCTCTTTGCAATTTATTCAAATACCAAATAGAGATGGTTTAATCAAAATAGTCACAAAAAATCGAGATAAAGTTTTAAAAATTCAAGCTGACCAGCTTCGCTATATAGCAAGCGATGGCACTATCTATGGCCAAGCCGAAAGCACAGCCAACCTTCCTGTCCTTGATGGCCTATTTGATACAACAGATGCATTTTTTTTCTTTGCAGAGGAAAATCGTTTAGTACCGGAGGAAGGTAAAGAGATCGTTATCGAAGAGGCTCTACGGCTTTTAGATCTCCTAACCCGCGAAAATTACCTTGTTCCAAATATTCATTTTGATCCTAACACTGGCTTTAATGCCCTGCTTAAGAATTCTATCGCTGTCAATTTCGGTCGTGCGCCTTTTGCTACTAAGATAAAAAGACTAAAATTTATATTGAATAAGCCAGATTCATCAATCGATGCTATTGATTTAGATTATGAGGGTAAAGCTTTTTTATCGAAAAAACCGAACGAAAAGGACCCCCGTGTTTAAAAAAAGCTCTTTTGTCCACAGTCTAGATTTAGGGACAACAAAATTTACACTGAGCTTTATGGACCTGGATTGTAGAGGTTATAAAAAAATATCTGTTGCTGCTCAGGGTATGCGACGCGGCATGCTCTATGATTTTAAATTAGCTTTGCAGGCAGTTGCTAATTTAATCGATATAGCTGAAGATGAGTTTGGCCATCCTATCGAAGCAGTCTTTTTAGGCGTATCTGGCACACACTTAGAGGCAAAATTAACTAGCCAAAGCCTCTTGACTCTAGGTGATAAAATTAATCACCGTCATTTAAGCGCCATTGATAAAAAAATGCGCTCTTGTCTGACCAAAGAGAATAAAGCTCTTATTGAATTAGTGGCAACTAAATTTCAAATTGACAACAGAGAGTGGATTAAAAATCCAATAGATTTTCGGGCAAGCGAGCTTAAAGCTAGCTATTTTGCTATTTTTGCCGATAAAAACTATCTCAAAGATCTTTTGGCGCTTTGTAATCAAAATGGGCTAAAGGTGCTTGGATTTGCCACCGAAGCGCATGCTTCTGCTTACTCTTGCCTCAGCGAAGAAGCCAAAAACGATGGGTGCTGCCTTCTTGACATCGGTGGAGGAACTACAGATGGCATCATCTTTATCGACGGTAATCCTCATAAAATCTTCACTCTCAACATCGGCGGCAATCTTTTTACCAACGACTTAGCTATTGGTCTTGAACTAGATTTCGAGCTAGCTGAACGCCAAAAGCAAAGCCTCAATTTGAGTTGCGCTGCAAATGTAAGCTTTGGCGAGCAAATTTTGGGCGCCAGAGCAAGAGAGTTAGCCATAATGGCAAAAGATGAAATCACCCCCTATAAGCATTTCTTAAAGAGCGGTGTCTACCTCACAGGAGGTGGTTCCCTACTAAAAGGATTAAGTTCTATTTTCACAAATACGCTGGGAATTAGTTGTAAAGAAACTTCGCCTTTAGCAAACACTAAGTATCTTTTTGAAGAAAAAAATCTCACTTCTGCCAAAGATGCAACTGGTCTTGGTCTATTATTGATCGCCAAAGCGTCGATTAACAAGGAAAAACCAAAAGGGCGCTTATCTCCTCTATTTTCATGGCTTAAAGAGCTGGCCTAGTTGACACTCTCTTCACCTAGTCCCTATAATTAAATGCATAGCATCAGTCTCCAACTCCTATCCTAAATCCACCGTTAAGGAGCAAAACCATGGTTTTTAATCCAGATGAAAGCAATACGCCTGGCGCCAAAATAAAAGTAATTGGCGTAGGCGGCGGCGGAACGAATGCGGTTAGCACGATGATTCGCGCTAATATTGAAGGAGTTGACTTCATAGCAGCCAACACCGATGTACAATCGCTACGTTTTGCTTTAGCGCCAAAAAAAATTCAGATTGGTAAAGAATTAACAAAGGGCCTTGGAGCAGGAGCCGATCCAGATGTTGGTCGTGATGCCGCTTTAGAGGATAGACATGAAATTCAAGAATCTATCGCTGGAGCTGATATGGCCTTTATTACCGCTGGCATGGGTGGTGGCACAGGAACTGGTGGCGCTGCTGTTTTATCACAAATTGCACGAGAAAATGGCGCGCTTACTGTTGGGGTTGTCACTAAACCATTTTCTTTTGAAGGTAAAAGACGCCGCAGGCATGCAGAACTTGGCATTGCTAAGCTTAGAGAACATGTTGATACACTTATTGTCATACCAAATGACAGATTGCTTAAGATCGCCACCCCAGAGCTCTCTATGCTTGATGCCTTTAAGCTAGCAGATAACGTCCTTGTCAACGCAGTAAAGGGCATTAGCGATATTATCAATGTTCCAGGTACCATTAATGTTGATTTTGCTGATGTCAAAACGGTGATGTCTAGTATGGGGCAAGCTTTAATGGGCATTGGTACAGCCGAAGGTGAAAATCGTGCTGTTGAAGCTGCTAATAAAGCTATTTCATCACCACTGCTTGAGGATGTAGATATCGAAGGTGCTACAGGTATTCTTATTAACATCACTGCAGGCGAAAAAATATCGTTAATGGAAATAAATGATGCTTGCTCGATTATTCAAGAAGCTGCACATGAAGATGCTAATATTATTTTTGGAGCAGTCATTGATGAAAGCATGGGAGATCAAATTCGCGTGACAGTGATAGCAACAGGCTTTCCAAGCGAATATGATAATGAAAAACCAATAGAACCGCGCCAAAGACTCAGCTATGCTCGTCCAAAACTATCTAGTCTAAAAGATCCTATTTACCACGAAAAACCAAGTCGTAGCACTAGATTTGAAGCACCTCAAGTTCAGCTTGAAGAGCCTAGCCCAACCGTTAAGGCACAAGCACCAAATTTTTCTCTCAAAAATCAAGATCACTCCCTAGGAAGTCATGATCTTACTCAATGGACAATGGATAGCCTGAAAGACGCTGCGCAGCATGAGAGCTTTTTACCTGAAGAACCGCAAATATCTTTTGATGTTGAAAAAAGTCATGATATAGCACCAAAAATTGAAGCTACAACTGATAACAATCTTGCGGCATTTGGCAATGACTTTGCTAGCCTAACTAGCGAATTCGACAAAAAAATTGACCAGGCACTGGAATTAGCTGAGAAGGTAAAACAGGGTAAGTCGCTTGACGATAGGCTTGACATCCCCTCTTTTCTTCGCAACCCTCTCACCAATTCACTAGTTATTGACTAGCAAAAACAATATCTTAAACAGATGGGGGAATAGCCTTAAGACCATCTCTGTGGCTAAGGCTCTCCCTTTTTATAACTTGCTCAAAATTCATTTTTTCAGTTGGTAGTAGCGAAACTAATGGATTTTCCAGCCTCGTATAGTCTTTTGGTGCTTTGCCTAAATTAAGTAGATTACCAATCTTAACCAGGCCTTTTTGTTTACTGCTGCTATCTTTTTCTAAAAATGGAAAAACTAACCGACCAAAAACACCAGGAAGAGCGATTTTTCCTCCTTTTCCCATCCCTTCTGAAACCGTCTTAAAAATAAAATCCAAGGTATATGGTGTTTGTCCAGAAATTTCGATTAGAGAAAACGGTTTGTTTAGTTGTACTTTTGTCAAAGATGTTAAAAAAGAAATAAGGTCATCAACATGCAGTGGCCTTAGCTCCTCTTTTATCTTCGGCAAAGGGTAAACACCAGGAATTCGCATTAGATTTTTAATAGACTCTGTAAATTTACTATGACGACCAAAAAGCAAGGAGCCACGCACAATGACTCGCTCTTCAATGTTTGAATTCAAACAAAGATACTCACCCCAATATTTTTCGCGCAAAAATGGATCCTTACTCGTTCGACTGGCTCCTAATACGCTTTGGAAAATAATCCTCTTTGTCTTTGCTTTTTCCATAGCAGCAAGCAAATGAGCAAGGCAGGTTAAATTATTTGTTCTTGGAATTTTTGTTTGGTCTTGATCAAGAGTTTGGCCAATAAAATTCTGATCCCACGCTAGATGCACAACCGTCTTTATGCCGCGAAGTGGCGCTGCTAAAAGCTCTTCTGAACTCAAATCAGAACAAACCGGAAAAATATTTTCCCCCAATTGTGGCAGCTTATGCCGATAAAGCGAAACGACTGTGTGATGCTCGGCGGCTAATTTAGCTGATAATTGATTGCCAACATAACCAGCTCCGCCAGTGACTAGGACGCCTAGGCCTTCTTCTAAGCTTTTCATGCAATGTTTCCTAATTTTTAGTTAGTGCTTTACATGAGATTATTATACAAGCCTTTTAGTTGGTAGGCTGTGCTTTGCCAACTTATAATCCAACTTTGATCTATGTTTAAATAGCGCTTTGTCTCTTTCTTTATCAGTTGCTCAATAAGCTGAGCCCAGTCTGATGGCTTTAGCTGTGCCTTTAGAGCAAAAGAACAAGCTTGTGGTAAGTACTCCATCAAAGCGTTACCCTCGGTAAAAAGCACAGGCACACCGACACCTGCCGCTTCCAGCGGGGGCAAGCCAAAACCCTCATAAAGGCTTGGATGGAGAAAAAGGTCAGCTTTTTGATACAGTGTACTTAACTCGTCATCAGTCAACTGGCTGTAAATAATAACTCTAGCTGCAAGCAATGCTTTCTTCGCAGCCTTCTGTAAAAACAAAGCTCCTTTCGCATCTGTAACGATGGTCAAAGTATAGTCAAGAGGTAGCGTTTTCATGATTTCAAGTAGAAAATCAAGCCTCTTATATGGCTCATATCGAGAGACTGCCAAAAGAGTTTTTTTGGCTTCATTTATCGGCAAAATTGCTTTTACTTGCTCTTTGCTCGCTAAGCGAAAGCCATTAGGGATATGTGTTATTTTCCCAGAAACAAAAGGGTATCGTTCAACAATCTGATCTAGTGTCCAGAGAGATGGACAAACAATAGCATCACAAAAAGCCAAGACCTTTGGCAAAAGATAGCGAAATTGCATTTTATAGGCGAGAGAGCAGCCACTTTGGGAGAGCAGTGGAATAATATCGTGCACAGTCACAACAAAGCGGGTTTTACTGCTTCTTTTTAACGAAATCGGGGCGTTAAGATTACAAAGTCCATGAAAGATGTCCACTTTAGCGCCATGCTGAGCAAAATACTTTGCCAAGCAGTAAGGCCAAATTAGCTTTGTTCTGGCTTTATCACCCAAAAAATGCCATTTTTTGATAACATCCTTTGGATCGACCTTAAAAACGCTCATTTGATCTAAAAGCAAAAGCTCTTGCTCTAGTTCGCTTGTATAACGCCAAATACCTGAGCCAAAGCTTGACTGAGCACCACCATCTAGCCAAACATTAAGCATAGAACTCATACTCTAGGAGCTAAAAAGAGCTTGTCTGGCCTTGGCTCTAGCAAGCGCAATCAAAGCACGAGAGATATCAATTCCTGCTTCTCTTCCAGCTAACCGGTTTTGAGCTCTTTTGTGGCTGGCCTTTACTCTGTCTAGATCAATTTCATTTTTTGCTTCTATCTTTTCTCCTGCGATCTTAGCGATGTTGTCTTGAAATAACACAAAACCATCGTCAGCAAAAAAAGACTCAACCTTACCAGAAGCGGATTTAATATGTAAAAGTCCTGGGGCCAGGCGAGCAAATATCGGCGCATGGTTTTCTAAAATCTCTATCTCTCCGTCATTGCCAACAAAGCGAACCGATGCTATCGATTCCTTACGAACAACATGACGGGGATTTACAAGCAAAAGTTCCATCAAGATCCTGCCTTTAAACCACTTTGGTTTAGCTTTTTAGCTTTTCTGCCTTCTTTTTTACTTCTTCTATGCTGCCAGCATAAAGAAAAGCTTGTTCTGGAATGTGGTCAAGGTTGCCGGAGATAATTTCCTTAAACCCTTTAATTGTATCTCCTAATTCACAAAACACCCCAGGATTGCCGGTAAACTGCTCTGCAACAAAGAACGGTTGACTAAAATAGCGCTCGACTTTTCTTGCTCGAAATACAATCAACTTCTGTTCTTCGGTGAGTTCATCCATCCCTAAAATAGCAATAATATCTTTTAGATCTTTATAGCTTTGGATGACGTTCTGGACACTAAGTGCCACATTATAGTGTTCCTCACCAACAATGCTAGCATCAAGGATACGTGAGCTAGAAGCTAAAGGATCAACTGCCGGATAAATACCAAGCGAGGCAATCGATCGCTCTAATACAATAGAGGCATCTAAGTGAGCAAAAGTTGTGGCCGGCGCCGGATCGGTATAATCGTCAGCAGGTACATAGATCGCCTGAATAGAGGTAATAGAACCATCACTTGTAGAAGTGATGCGCTCTTGCAACTCACCCATTTCTGTAGCAAGCGTTGGTTGATAACCCACAGCAGAAGGGATCCTACCCAAGAGAGCAGAAACTTCTGCTCCAGCCTGGGTAAAACGGAAGATATTATCAACAAACAACAAAACATCTTGCTTTTCTTCGTCGCGAAAGTACTCAGCAACAGATAAAGCACTCAACGCTACCCTTGCTCTGGCTCCTGGCGGCTCGTTCATTTGACCATAGATCAAAGCCGTCTTCTCAAGAACCCCTGATTCCTTCATCTCAAAATAGAGATCATTACCTTCGCGAGTTCTCTCACCCACACCAGCAAACACCGAATAGCCACCATGATGCTTAGCTACATTGTGGATCAATTCTTGAATAAGAACTGTTTTACCGACACCAGCTCCCCCAAAGAGACCAATTTTGCCACCTTTTAAAAAAGGCGCCATCAAATCGACGACTTTTATACCTGTGACTAAAATCTCCTGATTAGAATCTAATTTAGTAAAGTCAGGGGCTTTACGATGGATAGGATAAACTTTCTGATGGGTGATAGGCCCTTTTTCATCTATCGGATCCCCCGTAACATTCATGATACGGCCTAAGACTCCTTGACCAACAGGCATTGAGATCTGCAAGCCAGTATCTTTTACGCTTTGCCCTCTTTTTAAGCCATCTGTAGAATCCATAGCAATAGTACGGACTATATTATCTCCTAGATGCAAAGCAACCTCTAAGGTCAGGTTTTCAGCATCCTTGTTAATAAAGCTATTACCTAATTTCAGTGCGTTATAAATCGGCGGAATTTTCCCATCAGGAAATTTTACGTCGACAACGGGGCCCATAACTTGAACGATTTGCCCTTGGCTATTTTCCATATTGCTATCCACCCTTCAAAAAAACTTCTATAAGGCCTCTGCCCCACTCGTGATTTCTATTAGTTCTTTAGTAATCGCCGCTTGTCTTGCCCTGTTGTATTCAAGAGTCAATCGACGAATAACCTCGTCTGCATTATTTGTAGCGCTGTCCATAGCAGCCATACGGGCCGCATGCTCACTTACAGCCGCCTCTAATGTAGCTTGGTATATTTGACTTGCGAGATAGTTTTTGACAAAAGCTTCAAAAGCCACCTCAATACTTGGCTCCCAAAGAAATGGCTTATTAGCTGCAGACAAATGTTTGCTATCCACATGCAGAGGTAAAAGCGTTTTAAGTACTGGCGTCTGAGTCAAAGCATTTTTAAATGATGAATAGGCAATTTTGACCTCGCCGCATTCATTTTGCTTATAAGCTTCGATTATTTGGCGGGCCAAATTGGCTGCTAAAGTAAAATTAGGACGATCAAGGGCACCAGTTTTGCTCTCTTTTAGGTTGATATTTAGTCGCTGGCAAAAGCTCTTTGCTCGCTTACCCCAAGCAATCGCCTGAGCTTTATTCTTATCGATTTCACTTTCTACCAGCTTAAAGAGATTAGTGTTAAGACCACCGCACAAACCACGGTCTGTTGCCAGCAGCAAATAAAGCGTATTCTTAGCTTTATTGCCAGCAACCAACACATGATCTTGTGCCTGGTTTTGCGCAACAATAAACTGAGCCATCTCTAGATAAAGTCCACCGTAAGGCTTGGCATTGTTGAGAGACGCCAAGCTTCTTGCATACTTTGCAGAAGAGACAAGCTTCATAGCGCGAGTTATCTTTTGTGTGTTTTTAACACTTGCTATCCGCCTTTTTGTCCCTTTCAAACTAGCCATCAGCTTTTTAACCTCGTTTGAAGATGTTCAATAGCTTGCTTTAGATCTTTCTCAACGTCTTTTAGCTTAGCTCCTTGATCGATTTTAACGATTAAAGGACCACAACTTTCCTCCAAATAAGAAACAAAGCTTTTTTCCCAGGAGTTAATAGTTTTCTCATCAAGCTCATCCAGATAACCATGCGTAGCTGCATATAAAATAGCCACTTGCACACCAGCAGCTAAGGGCTTGCCTTGCGGTTGTTTTAAGACCTCAACTAGCACTCGGCCTCTCTTTAAAGTCTTGCGAGTGGCAGCATCTAAATCAGAGCCAAACTGAGCAAACGCCTTTAATTCATTATATTGAGCTAACTCTAAACAGATCGGAAGAGCACACGTC
>CALBMD010000292.1 GCA_937896265.1 uncultured Pseudomonadota bacterium | reverse complement strand
CAGTCCCGTTTTTATGAACTGATTTTCTGGGATTTATAGTGACTCATCGGAGAGATTTTTTAGTTCCTGATTTTGACTTGACCCTTTTTGCGGCTCTGGCACCATTGCTATCGAAGCTGCGCAAATTGCTCTCGAGAAAGCTGGCAATATTCACCGCAAAAAAGGCAGCTTTGGTTTTGAGCATCTGCTTGCTTTTAATTCCAAGCTTTTTGAGGAAATCAAAAATGGCCTGCGGGCGGCAAAAAAATCAGAACTACCTTCACCCATCTTTGCCTCAGATATCAACGCCAGCTACATCTCAGACGCCAAAGAAAATGCCTTGCGTGCACGCGTTGAAAAATACATTCATTTTAATCAGGCCTCTTTTTTTGATCTCGAAAAACCTGCTCCTGAAGGCATTCTCATTGCTAACTTGCCTTACGGGGAAAGGCTTAAGACAACAGATACCAGCAATTCTCAGATCGATTTTTTTAAAAAAATTGGCAATATTTTAAAAAATCAATTTCAAGGATGGCAAGTTTATCTTTTAGTGCTTAACGAGCCTAGCTGGAAATTTATCGGCTTAAAGCCCAAATGTAAGTTTGTTGTCACAAATGGCAGCCTTGATACTAGGCTTTTACATTTTGATATCTACTCTGGCTCTAAAAAAGCGAAAGCGACATCTAACCATTAATTCTTTCTGGTATTGCTGATTTAAACCTTCACGAGTACCTTAATAGCAGGTTGATCTATCGAAAACCCTGCGAGATGATTGAAGATGGAGAATAACAATAGCGGTGGCCGGATGGGATGGATTCCCTATTGGAATCTTTGGCCGCTAAAATGTGAGCTTGCAAAACATGGATTTAACTTCTCTCAAACACCTGCTGGCGACCCTACTCAGATCAACAAATGGCTACAAGAAGGCAAGATTCAATTAGCACCTTGCTCAAGCGTTTGTCTTATTAAGAATGCAAAACAAGAAATGGCTTTACCTCTTGGTGTGGTTGCTGATGGCGAAGTAAAAAGCGTCTATCTTGGCTTTTTACCTGAACAAGAGGAGCTGTATGAGCAAATTATGAGAAGGCAAAGAGCTGTCGAAGAACTCTTTACCGATGGTATACGCCTTTATCGCAACAATAGCCGCGAATTTGCCCAATTCATCAAAGAAAAAATCGACTCTCAAGAGTCAATGAAAATCGATCATGTACCCATGATTAAAATGACCCCTAACTCAGAGAGTTCAAGCATTCTCAGCCGCTTGCTCTTTAAGCTTTGGTTTCCCCGCGAAACCTACCAGCTTATGCTGCAGTATGAAAAACTTCGCGCATCAAACACCCACGCAGCTGAGCTAGAACTCGTCATTGGTGATGAAGCTCTTTACCGAAGAGCACAATTTAGCCACATTATTGATTTAGGCGCACTATGGAAGAAAATGACAGACTTGCCCTTTGTCTTTGCTGTTTGGCAAACGAATACCAAGAATATAAAAATCGACAAAAAACTTGTCCTTGAACTTGCCGAAATCGCAGAAAATCGCATGCGAATTGAACCCACCTACTACATGCCTAGCCCAATACCAAAGGCTTTTGACGGCCAGGGTATTTCTCTAGCTGAGTATTGGAAAAATATTTATTACCGTATTGGCCCCAAAGAGATGCAGGGTCTTATTACTTATCTTTGCCTTGTTCGCAGCTTTGATCTAGTAGAAACAAACCAAAGCTTCCTAAGCAAAATTATTCGCTGGCAAAGCTTAAGCCAGACAGCTGCAGGGACTTTTTTATAGTGCTGCTTCTTAGCATATACGCGCTATTTCTTGGCTTGGGGCTAAAATTAGTTTTGTTTTCGCAAAATAGCACCCATCTTGCCTCTTTAACCCAGCTATTTTTGCAAATACAAACAAGCTATCCAAGCAGCCCCATATTTCAAAGTGAATTTCCAGAAAAAGATGACAGGAACTTTGTCTTAAGCACTGTGCAAAAAGCTTTTCTCTTGGGCCTTTCTTATAAAAAACAAGCTCTCTCTTTATGGCATTTAGCAAGTGAAGTCTCATTAAGACAGAAGGCCGAGCAAACTTTTTACTATGCTTATTCACTGCGTCTTTTTTTATTTATTGTTTTTTCCTTAGTGGTAAGAATCTTCTTATTTCAGCTTTTTATCAGCCCAACGCTACCGGAAGAAATTTTTTGGGTCGATATAACCTTAGTTATTTTATCACTCATAGTCTTAGTAGCCTCCTTGCGATTAATCAAAGCAAGATACCCAAAGCATTGGTTTTTTGCTGATGGCAAGCTTTCGTCAGAGGGAAAAGATTATATCAAAGCTCTGCTTTTATCGCAGCGCACACCAAGCTACGGTGAACAAGAGAGCGGAGAAAGCTTGCGCACATATAAAGTGAAGAAGCATCACCTTGAGCACAGGGAAAAAAAGACTGCCCTTCATAACGAAGTAAATGCTTTTTATAGTTTCTTTGCACTGATTGAATTTTTTCATTTAGGCTTTGCTGCTAGCCTTTTACTTGCTATGCCA
>CALBMD010000291.1 GCA_937896265.1 uncultured Pseudomonadota bacterium | reverse complement strand
GCGACAAGGTTTCAAACATCGCACCGCGCCAACTATAAATAGATTGGTCGTCATCGCCAACGACACAGATATTTTTGCTAGCACCAGCAAGCAACTCAATAATCTCAAACTGACTTGCGTTGGTATCTTGGAACTCATCAACAAGAAAATAATGATAGCGATGGCGTAGCTTTTCTATTAGCTCAGGGTTGGCTTTTAAGCCAAAAACAACCTTTAGAATGCAATCATCAAAATCCATTGCTCGGTTCAGCACAAGCTGACGCTCATAAAGACGATAGCCTTCAAGAAACATCGTAGGCGCATCTATTTTAATGCCAGATGGCCGTCTCCCACCCTCAAAATCATCAGGTGAAATGAGCCAATTTTTGCACATACCGATCTGATAAAGAAGGTCATCTGGCTTAATAGCGCTGGTCCAACCCTTTTCCTCTAATGCCTTACGTACAAGATCAAGCTGATCCCCTGCACCTAAAAGCACAAGACGGTTTGGTACACCAAAATCAGAGCCATAGGTTCTGAGCAGCTTTAAGCAAAAAGAGTGAAAGGTCGTGATGCTAATCGCCTGAGCCTTTTTTTGCCCAAGGATGGCACGAATCCTCTCTTTCATTTCTTTTGCAGCCTTATTTGTAAAAGTCATAGCTGCAATGCGTTCAGGAGCAATACCATTGCCTACCATATAGGCAATGCGGGCAGTTACCACCCTGGTTTTGCCGGTGCCTGCACCAGCTAGGATCATAGCAGGCCCTTGGTAATTAACCACGGCTGCACGCTGTTCGGGATTGAGGGAGTCTAAGGCAATCATAAGGGCATGTTTATAGCACCTTAGCCGCTAAGGTGCAAGGTAGCTATTCATTTTCTTGAAGGGGTATGAGAAAACCACGCAACAGTTTTCTCAAAACCTCTTTGTTCTACTAACCTCGAGAATAGAACTTAATGAGAAAGCCAGGTGCCTAATGCATCAAAATCTTTTTCAAACACCCGAATCCCTTGATAGAAGGTGATCCACTGCTGTGCTTCAAAGAGCTCCACTGTCAAATAGTGCTCATGACCTGAATCAGATTCAAAAAAGTAGTTATAAACTGTTACATCATATTGAGAGATTTTCTCTTGATCAAAAACACGGACATTAGCTTTTGTAACAAAATCCTTGAAGTAGACGAGCATTTCTTTTTCGCCATCAGGACCGACGACGCTTTGTTGTAGCTCATCTTGATCCTCAAGAACCTTCACCAAATCTTCATCCCATTCAAACTCATCAACTAATTCAAAGATGGAATAAACAGGGCGGTTATAGCCATCAGTAACCACCTCAAGAAGCTTGAGTTCTTGAGATTTAGGGTCACGGATACCATAGCGAACCGAGTCAGGAGTCCCATCACTTGGCTTAAACCAGAGTACGGTCTCAGCTGTAAAGGCTTTTTTTGGTAAACAATGAATCTCAACTTGATCTTGAGGTTGCAGGCGCAGGGGGTTAAAAGCCTTCGAAAAGTGAGTCTTCCACACCTGGGAATCCATCATATTCGAAGACACCGTCATTAAATTTTGCCAGGATTTCTTTTCTGCCTTACCCAACAATAATTCTTTCATGCTCATATGACGAACTAGCTCCATCTTATAAATGGTGTTTTAACCCGGATCTGCTTCTAGTTGTGTGCCACGACGCGAAGCTAGTCCCTTACGGGCGTTGCTTTGTCGTCGCGAAATCCTCATGCCCCACATGCACACTGCGGTTTCACTCCTCCTCGCGCCTTGCACCTAACCGAACTTCAGATCCTCTGGCTTTATTGGTAAACTTCAAAAAATTTACTTCTCGGTTTTAACACTATTGTACCCCAGCCCAACCTAAGCTACGAAAAAATTTTGTTTTCTTGCTCTTGGACACGGATAAACGTCGTCCTCTTAGAAAGTTCCTTTAGCTTTGCTGCCCCCACATAAGTACAAGTAGACCGAAGCCCACCTAGGATATCGCGAATAGTATGCTCTACTGGTCCCTTAAGAAGCACTTGCACTCGCTTACCTTCACAAGCACGGTACTCTGCGACAGAACCCTCATATTTTTCCATGGCAGCGTTTGAGCTCATCCCATAAAAGGCTACATACTGGCGGCCTTCCTCTTCAATAAGCTCGCCTCCCCCTTCTAAATGACCAGCTAGCATACCCCCTAACATGACAAAATCAGCGCCGGCACCAAAAGCCTTAGCAATATCTCCAGGGCAGACACACCCACCGTCAGAGATAACGTGCCCCCCAAGCCCATGGGCAGCATCCGCACACTCCATAACAGCTGAGAGCTGAGGATAACCAACTCCCGTCTTTACCCTCGTTGTGCAAACACTACCAGGCCCAATACCTACCTTAACAATGTCTGCACCAGAGAGAATTAATTCCTCTACCATTTCTCCCGTGACAACATTGCCAGCAATAATAACTTTTTCTGGAAAAGAGCTGCGCACCTTTTTGATAAAATCGACAAAGTATTCTGTATAGCCATTTGCCACATCGACACAAATAAATCGCACCTGTGGTTTTTTCGCTAAGATCCCCTTCATTTTTTCAAAATCTGTGTTTGAAATACCTGTTGAGACGCAAATAAATTTAGCAGATATCTCATTCATTAAAAGCGGCGCGGTGTCCCACTCCTCAATACTATAGTGCTTGTGTATGGCTGTAATGACTTCAAAGGAGGCTAAGCTCTGGGCCATAGCGAAAGTGCCGACCGTATCCATGTTAGCAGCAATAAGCGGCACACCCTCCCATTTGCTACCTGTATGCTTAAATGTATAGCTACGGCGAAGGTCCACTTCTGATCGACTACGCAATGTTGAGCGCTTTGGTCGAATCAAGACATCTTTAAACCCAAGTTTCACATCACTTTCAATACGCATTTAAACCAAATCCTATATAAATACCCAATTTCTGGGAGTAAGTTATAATCAAATCTAGAACTTTCAGATCATATGAGTGTTTACATCTAGCGCAAAACTCTCACATGGAGCCTTAAGTATGCGATGCTTTTCTTACCTTGCAAACCTCGCCTTACTTCTAGGAGTTTTTTCTTTCCCTCTAAAAGGGGAAAAAAACCTCACTCTCTCTATTGAGTCTTCGACTTACCTTTATGAAGAGCCACAGGTCATGACCCAAACGAGCCAACTGACTGGATTCAATATTTCGTATCTGTCCTATCTTGATCAACTACACTTTGTCAAAGGGGAGCTGAACTTCAAAGAAGGTATGGGCGCCTACCAATCAAACGACCAAGATACCATGAGCGATGACCCCCTGATATTTAACGAGCTACGTCTGATACTTATTCGCAATATTGAAAGAACACCGTTTGGCTCTCTTTCTCTACAAATAGGCTTAGCCAATCGCTCTTTGCTTAACGACAGCTCAGGGCGCCTTAGCTCTGAAGGGCGCTTAGGTTATAAACGCCATTCAATGCTCTACTATGTGCCAATTGCAGCTCATACTGCCATAGACTCGTCCCTAGGAGCCGTCGTTTTTGGCGTAGAGTTTGATTATCTTCTGCTTGGCATGCAAAAAAATACGATCAACTTCGATGGAGCAGAGAAGTCGCAGAGCATAACTAATAGACAAAACCGAGGTTACGGCACCCGCTTTACCATGGGCAACACACAGTCCTATCGTGTCTTCAATCTTGGTATAGACGTTTTTCTACATACGTGGAACATTGATCGATCTGATGAAGCGACTATTACTATCGCTAGAGAAGACGGCGCTGACTCTTATAGCGTCTGGGAACCTCAAAATCAAAGCCTAGAGTGGGGGATAAGAGCCAATGTCATCTTCTAAGATGCTAGCACCTATTGAGGCTGCTTATCTGCGAGTTTCCACAAATAAGCAGGATCTGGCTAGCCAGCGGCATGCTATTGAAACTTGGCTGACACGCACCAAAAAAAAAGATCTTAGTGAAATTCGCTTGTACGAGGACTTTGGTTTATCCGGGACAAAAGAGGATCGCCCTGCCTTACAAGCCATGCTAGCTGATGCTGATGCTGGCCTGATCTCTACCATCATTGTCTACCGACTAGACCGCTTGAGTCGTAACGCTAATAGCGCTATTGCCATCCTGCTTAAACTCGATGCCTTGGGGATTGAGTTTGTCTCTATTAGCCAGTCTGTGCTTAATTTAAGCAAAGACAACCCCTTTCGGCGTACCATGCTAGCTGCTTTTTCAGAGATTGCAGAGCTTGAACGTGAAGCTATTATTACTCGCATCAAATCTGGTCTGGCTGCAGCAAGAAAAAGAGGCACAAAACTAGGGGCTCCCTCCAAGATCACAGAGAAAATGCGTCACGAGATCAAAGATCGCCGCTTGCAAGGACAGACTTTAAGACAAATCGCCAGCGAGCTTGGTTTAAGTCTTGGCACCGCCCACCAATATGCCAACTCAGATGTTAGCTTAGTAAACACGCCTAAATCTTGACAGCATTTTGCACTGTCTATATCTTACCTATCATAACCGTTTCTGCCGAGTTTTAAGAGCTAATTTGTAATAGCAGCCTCGCATAAGACGGTGTTCTGGGGAGCT
>CALBMD010000290.1 GCA_937896265.1 uncultured Pseudomonadota bacterium | reverse complement strand
AAGAGGGTACATATCCCCTACCCGAAGCTCAGGTTGATAGGTTTATGATGAAAGTGCTCGTTTCTTATCCCAGTATCGAGGAAGAAATTCGCGTCATGAAACGCATGGCAACAGCTGGTGGCATGCAAAAAATTTCTCCTGTGATTACTTTGAAAGATATTGAAGCAGGAAAAGAGCTAGTTGAGGCTGTTTTCATGGATGATAAGCTTTTTGCTTACATAGCAGATTTGGTTTTTGCCACCCGCCAGCCTGCTGCCTATAAACTGCCTGAGTTAACCAAATTAATTGAACATGGCGCCTCCCCTCGCGCTTCAATCCACTTAGTCCGAGGCGCTAAGGTTTATGCCATGCTACAAGGCCGTTCCTATGTCACCCCACAAGACATCAAATCGATAGCTATTGATGTCATGCGTCATCGTCTACAAGTGTCTTATGAAGCAGAGGCACAAGACCTACGCAGTGATGATATTTTACAAAAAATCCTTGATCGTGTTGATGTTCCTTAAATTCTAAGAGGCAATTATGGCCCAGATAACAAACTTTCTCGATGACGAGCTTTTAGCCAAGATCAAAGGTATTCAGATCCGCGCCAATCATCTTGCCAATGATGTCTTTGCCGGTGAATATGAAAGCGCCTTTAAAGGTCGTGGCCTTGAATTTGAAGAAGTTCGCGAGTATCAACCTGGAGATGATGTTCGCAGCATCGACTGGAATGTGACAGCTCGCTATAACAAACCTTTTATCAAAACTTTTCGCGACGAGCGTGAGTTAACAGTACTTTTTGTTGTTGACGTCTCTGCCTCGGCGCGTTTTGGTACACAAAAGAAATTCAAGAGTGACATTGCTGCTGAAATCACAGCGTTATTAGCCTATACAGCCCTTAAGAACAACGACAAAGTAGGACTCGTCATTTTCTCTGACCAGGTTGAGCATTATCTACCGCCTAAAAAAGGCCGGGGTCCAATTTGGCGCTTAATTAAAGATATTTTAGCCTATAAATCGACCTCAAAAGAAACAAAGCTAGCAGCACCTTTATCCTTTATTAATCGCTGTTTCAAAAAGAAGACGATCATCTTTCTTATTTCCGATTTCTTAGATTCAGGCTTTCAAGATCAGCTACGTTCTCTAGCGCGCTATCATGATTTGATTGCTATTAATATATCCGATATCCGCGAGCGCAATCTGCCAGCTATTGGTTATATTGAACTTGAGGATATGGAGACAGGCGAAAGCATTCTTATCAATACCAAAGACCCTCGCCTACAAAAGGAACTAACAGCCAAAAATGCTGAAGCAGAAAAAGCTAAGCTGGATTTTTTCCGTTCTGCACGTATTGATTTTATACAAGTAGAAGCCAACGATTCCTATTTTGAACCCATCGTTCGATTTTTCAGAAAGCGAGAGAAACGCAAATGAATCCTAGCACGCGGTTTAGTATCCTTATTGGGCTCCAGGCAACCATCCTGGCGGTCCTTATTGGCTCAAAGGCTATAAAATCTCAGGAAAGCTCTAGCTTAGATATAAATTTTTATCGAGATTTGGCCGCGAAGCTACATGCCGCTGGGATTGACCAGCAGGCTGCGCGCTACTATGAGAAATACCTTGAGCAAGGAAATTTAGATCTAAAAACCAAAGCTGCTATTGCCTTTTCTATGGGCGAGCTCTATGAGAATGGCGAACAGCTAGAGCCAGCTCTTGCTTCTTATTATCAAGTGGCCTTGCTTGATGCCAAATCACAATATAAAGATGAAGCGGCAAAAAAGATCGTGGCCTTGCTTGAACGCATGAAAAAGTTTGCAGCAGCTAAATATGAACTTGGCGCCCAAACTAAGCTAGAAGAAGAGGCGCCACAAGGAGCAGTAGTCATTGCCAAGATTGATGGTAAAAATATCTATTTAAATCAATTGCACGAAGCTATTGACCAGTTACCTGACTATGTGAAAAAAAGTATCGACAGCGCCGAGGGAAGAGCCAATTTTGCCAAAAAATATGTTGCTGATGAACTTCTTTATGCTAAGGCTCTGAGGCAAAACCTTGACAAGGAACCTAAGGTAGCCAAGCAGCTTGCTAGCATCCAAAAGCAAATTTATATCCAAAATATTCTTGAGACTGAGCTAGCGGGTAAGGTTAACATTGACCCGGCTGATGTAAAAAACTATTTTGAGGCCAATAAAACGAAATACCTGGCAAAAGGAGAGAAAGAAGCTAACTTCGAGAAAGCCAAGTCACAGGTAGAACATGACTACCAAATGGAGAAAACCCAACGCGTCTATCAAGAGCTTTTAGACGAGACTCTAAAAACCAACAAAGTTGAACTCTTTTTGGATAAGATAAAGGCCCATTCATGAGACATGTTGCAGCGCTTGTCGGCGTCAGAAACGGCTATCTTTTTACAGCAAGAAAGAACCTGGGAAGGTTATGCCGCTGGTTTCTTCGAAAAGAGTCGATTTATCAAACACTGCTGCTTGCAAGTCTTTTAAATAACTATGCTCTTGCAACATCTACCGCAGCAGCAGAAGAACCCGAATTAAAAGCCAGTATCAACAAGGCGCAAGCAACTCCTGAAGATACCCTGGTCTTTACAGTCAAGCTCATCCTTCCTGAAGCCTATAAGCTTTTGGAAATCCCACAGTTTGCTGACAAAATTGAAGGCTTTCGCATTATCGATGTTGGCAGTGACAGCGTACAAGAATTAAAGCCAGGGATCATAGAGAAATCACGCCAGCTTAACCTGAAAGCGGATATTTCAGGTTCGTACGTTCTGCCAGGGATCGCACTTTCTTATAAGGACATGCAAGGCAGCGACAAGAAACTTGAGACCCCTGAGATCTTTGTTGAGATCAAGGCAGAAGAGATAGCGACTGGCGAAGGAGCACAGATCAAGGATGAAAATATCCTTAGAGACATCAAGAACCTATCGCCGCTACCACGCTCATATCTCATGCTCATTCTTACCATAGCGACAATTCTTTGTATCTTAGCTGGCAGCTTACTTCTTTATTTTTTGATTAAAAAACGACGTGCCAAACCAAAGCCACTAATACCCGCACATGAGGAAGCCCTTTTAGCTCTTGATATCCTTGCTCAACAAGATGCTCCAGGTCAGTACAAAGAATTTTACTTCGCTCTATCACAAATTCTACGTCACTACGTTGAAAGGCAGTATCAACTGCAAGCTACAGATCAAACGCTTGAGGAAATTCGCTCCTCTATAGGCAGCATTGAAACCTTATCAAGCCCGCTACAAGAAGAGCTACTTAACATCCTTGGGGTAGCTGATATGGTTAAATTCGCCAACCTTATTCCCGGCAATGGTCAAAATATGACCTTGCTGGAACAGAGCAAAAGCTTTGTTGAAAAAACTAAGCCAGTGGAAGAAGCCAAGGGAGAAGTTCTATGAGCACTATGACATTTGAATTTGCCGAACCTTGGCTTTTGCTGTTAATTCTTGCGCTATTGCCAGTGTTTTGGCTAACAAAAGATTCAGGTGCCAAGATTAGCTACTCAAGTATAGCAACTTTGAAAGCGATCCGAGCACGCACTCCTTTTCATCCGCGCCAAATCCTGAAAATTCTGCGCTTTCTGGCTCTGATACTTATTATTATAGCTCTTGCCAGACCACAGTCAGGAAAACACTTCAGCAAGACAGACTCCGAAGGGGTCGATATTCTTTTAGCTTTGGATACCTCAGGTAGTATGAAGGCACTTGATTTCAAAATCAATAACCAGCCAACAAGCCGCCTAGAGGTTGTCAAAAATGTTGTAGCTGACTTTATCAAAAAAAGAGAACAAGACCGCATGGGTCTTATCGTCTTTGGTGAAGAAGCCTTTATTCAATGCCCCTTGACTCTTGATCACGGTATTCTCCTTGATTTTCTCAAAGAGATTGAAATTGGTATGGCAGGCGATGCCACAGCTATTGGTTCTGCTCTCGGCATTGTGACAAACCGCATGAAGGAACTAAAAGCTAAATCCAAGATAGCCATCTTATTAACCGATGGCCGAAGCAATGCTGGCCGTTTATCACCACAAAAAGCAGCTGAAATAGCTAAGACATTTGGCATCAAAGTTTACACTATTGGCGTTGGCACAAAAGGTAAAGCTCCTTTTTTAGTCGATACCATTTTTGGTAAAAAGTATGCTTATGAAGATGTTGATATCGACGAAGATGGTCTAAAGCAAATTGCTCAAGAAACAGGAGCCCGCTATTTTAGAGCCACCGATACAGAAAACTTAGCTCAAATTTACGATGAAATCGATAAACTTGAGAAGACAGAAATCAAAGTTAAAAAATATACCGAGTACAACGAGATGTTCCATTGGCCGTTGCTTTTGGCTATTTTATTGCTTCTGGCAGAGTTGGTGTTAAGTCGCACTCTTTTAAGAAAGATCCCTTAAGATGATCCAGTTTGCCAATCTCAACTTTTTATGGATGTTGTGGCTCATTCCTGTTGTCATTGCCTTTCAAATCTGGGCAGCAAGACGCAAGAATTTTCTCATTGAACAGTTTGTCTCACCAGAGCTCAAATCAAAACTCTTGGCACACTTCTCTCTTCGCAGACAACGCGGCAAAGAACTGCTCTTTATTCTTGCCTTGGTGTTTACCATTATAGCTCTCATTCGCCCGCGCTATGGTTTTCACTGGGAAGAGGTGACTCGCAAGGGTGTTGACATCATGATTGCCTTAGATGTCTCAAAAAGTATGTTGGCCGAAGATGTTTCCCCTAACAGGATGGAAAGAGCTAAAAGAGAAATTATAGATCTAATCAATATCGTGCAAGGTGACCGCTTAGGGCTCATAGCCTTTGCTGGAACAAGCTTTCTGCAATGCCCGCTAACGCTGGACTATGGTGCCGTTGAAATTTTCTTAGACGAGCTAGATACCGATTTAATCCCTGTGCCAGGAACAGCTATTGCCGAGGCTATTGATAAGGCAAGCCTGTCTTTTGATCAAGCAAACCCCAACGCCAAAGCCCTCATCCTTATTACAGATGGCGAAGACCATTTGGCTGATCCTGTGGCAGCAGCTAAAAAAGCTTCTGAGAAAAACATCCGCATCTATGCTATAGGCATTGGCAAAGAAGGTGGAGCACCTATTCCAGACCCAAATGGTGGGTTTAAAAAGAACAGTCGAGGCGAAGTTATCTTGTCTAAGTTAGACGAGGAAAGCTTGCAGAAGATTGCTTTAGCCTCAGGGGGAAGTTATGTGCGCTCCACTTCCGGTAACCTTGATTTTGAGAAGATCTATAAAGACATCAAATCAAACATTGAAGATCGAGAGCTAGCGAGTGGACGGAAAAAACGCTACGAAGAACGCTATCAATGGCCTTTGAGTTTGGCGCTGCTGCTTTTAGTTCTTGAGATGATCGTTAGAGAAAATGTTAGGGCTAGAACCAAAGGCAGATCGCGTCTGACTCGCTGGCTGGCACCTAAGAGTCTAATGCTGTTCTTGGCAGCATGCGGAACACTTTCTTGGCAGCCCAAAGCCATGGCTTTATTTGACACAAGCAAAGCCCA
>CALBMD010000289.1 GCA_937896265.1 uncultured Pseudomonadota bacterium | reverse complement strand
ATCCAAGATAGATGTATTGCCATCATCAATTTCAACATCATCATCAATTTCAACATCATTCTGCTTCTTAAGCATCGATTTAGAGAGATTATAGCAGCAAAATACAGTGAGCATTGTTCCAGTATAAATCCACCCAGTGTAATAAATCCAATTCATGCTTTGGCCAGTTTCATTCAATCGTGCTAAAGAGTTTTTAAAACTATCCAGACTATCTGGTAAAGCAGCGCCATTAGCAGCAAGGTTATTTACATAAAGTGGCCCAACAAGCGCTGCAATTTGAAGGGAAAGAAGAAACGCTAGACAGCCATAGTGCCTTTTTGAAAGGGGTGCGGGTAGAGCTACGCTAGGTGCTACCATTACAAAAAAGCTCCCAATGAATACACCATTGAGCGAGGCAAAAGCAATAATAAAGTCATTATTAGCTAAACCATATGTCCCATCACGAAATTGAGTGAAATCAGATGCATTATTTAAGGTAAGAGCATCAAATTGTGTCAATGCCTTCACACGCAAGTTATTATATCCTGCTGCAACTACGCAGGCTGTAGCGTCAATAGCGGTTAGGGGTATTAGCGCTATGCCGAGGGTTGCTGATTGTTTATTGTCGCTAGTAGCGAAAGTAGATTGTGGTAAAAGAAGTGCTTGGCAAAGAAAGGCAATTAAAGAGTGCTTAAATAATGAAATCCTTGCTTGTTGCATATATTACACTCCAGTCTGAAATTTTATATTGAAGAATAGATTTTTTGATTGAAGGGACATCGATCTCTTGATGTCCTTCAAATTTTAGGCTCTAAACTTCTGACATTGCATTTGGTAATTTATTGTCACTATCCGCATCATGTTTGGTTGCAGCAAGAGCACAACCGGTACAGCAGAGAAAGACTACACCAAGAGCAAGAAAAGAGGCAGAATAAATCCATTCACCATAATAGAACCAATTCATCTCATGACCTACTTGGTTCAAAGGTGCTAAGGAATTGCTCTTAAAGCTGTCATATAAAGAAGGTAAAGCAGCACCATTAGCAGCAAGTTCATTGACATAAAGTGGGCCGACAAGAGCTGCGATTAGGCAAAGGCCAAGTAAGGTGCTTAAACAACCAGTGCCTCCTCTCTCCGCGCCGACAGCAGCAAGACAAGGTGTAAGCAGCATCGCCAGAGCAGTGTTTACTGTGCATGCCCCGTTGAGGCCTTGAAAAGAAAGAATAAATTGATCATTGGATAAGCCGAAACTTCCATCACGAAAATTGAAAATCTGACTCTGCTCTATAGGAGTTAGGTTGCTTGGGTTGATAAGGTCAAAGTTAGTTAGGGCGTTAGCGCGGAGATCATTGTATTGTATCGCTTTTATCCAAGCCATAATTTGTACAGCAAGCAGAGGAGACAACAAGACACTTGTTGCCAGGCCGGCAAGGCAACTTCCTTGTTTTTCATCAGCTGCCAAAGTAGGCTGTGAAGAAAGCAATGCCACACAGAGCAAAGAAGCTAAAGTACGCTTAAACACAGAAGGTCTTTTTTGTATCATTCTATCTCCTTAAATATTGTTCCACATTGAGGCGCGATCATATCAAGGAAGTTTGGGTGGTCAATCAATATATCTGTTTTTTGAAAGGGCGGTGCTCATGCTTTTAGCTAAAGCGTCCGACAAGAAAATACTATGATTGCAGGCTATTCGATTACAGATACTATAAGCCAGACAGTAAATGCTACGGTCTATAAGGCTATTCGGCTCTCTGATGGTATAGAGGTGGCTATAAAAGTATTGGCGGAAGGTATTTCAACGCCAGCCCGCATCAACAGGTTTAAAAATGAGTATAAAATACAAAAATCCATACAATCATGTTATGTCATAGATGTTTATGAGATGATTAGCTTTGGCAATAGCTGGGGTATTGTCATGGAACTAGGGCCTGCAACTCTAAAATCTCAGATGACTGTTAATCGGTCATTAGAAGCGGCGTTGCCTATGGCCTTGCAGCTTTGTCACGCCCTTGTCGCCATTCAGGCAACAGGTGTTGTCTTTAAAGATCTTAATCCTGGCAATGTTCTCTATGATACCGAAACAAAACAGTTAAAAGTCATTGATTTTGGAATTGCCTCGCAATTAATCACAGATGATGATGAGCCTTTATTGGGCCTAGAAGGAACAATCGAGTACATTTCCCCGGAGCAAACTGGGCGTATGAATCGCCAAGTAGATTATAGGTCTGACTTCTATTCTCTAGGGGTTATCTTCTATCAGCTTTTTTGTGCAGGGAAGTTCCCTTTCCGTGCTGAAGATAGTCTAGCTTGGATTCATTGTCATATCAGCCAAATACCGACACGAGCTGATGTCGAAAACCCTTATGTACCCGAGGTGCTTGCCGATATCATCGCTACACTTTTAGCCAAAGATCCACAAGATCGATATCAGAGTATCTACGGCCTAATTTATGATTTGGAATCTTGTTATTCCATGCTCATTAAAAATGGAGCGATCAGTAATTTTCCTATTAAAACAAAAGACAATCTAGGTGTTTTTAGTATCCCGACAAAGCTTTTTGGTCGTGATCAAATCTTGAGCAAGCTGCAAGCTGCCTTGATGCTTGCTATTAACGAGGATACAGTACGCCTAGTTGTTTTGACGGGTTATCCTGGTTCTGGAAAATCAACTGTAGTTCAACAGTTGAGTCAAGATTATGCGCGGCGCGATGTTATTTCCGTAAGCGGCAAGTTTGAAGAATTTCGTCGTGGTCAATCTTATGCCGCAATTAGTCAAGCAATGAGCCAGTTAACAGCAGCGGTTTTACGATTAGATGCTAACCCTTTACGTGCTATTCGTAGATCACTTGCTTCCAGTGTTGGCGATAATGTTCAGCTGGTGGTGGAAGTAGCCCCTGCTTTAGCAAAGCTCTTTGAAACTATTCCGCCAGCACCAGCTAGTGAAATTACCACATTGAAAGCTCGAGTCACGCAGGCTTTTCGTGCAGTAATGAAGGTATTAGCTAGCAAAGAGCATCCTCTTATTTTGTTTCTTGATGACTTGCAATGGAGTGATCAAGGTACATTGGATCTCCTAGAAGATTGGATGAGTTGTAAGGAAATATCGAATATTTTACTCATCGCTTCTTATCGAGAGAATGAGATCAATACAAGCCATACTTTGGCAACTTTTCTTACGAAAATGAAAGAGAAAGCAACTTTTTTGGTTCTAGAACCACTTGATTTCAAGACTGTAGAAGAGTATGTAGCTCAATCTCTAGGTGGCCAATTGCTGCCTGATTTGGTGCAAATCATTTATGAGAAGACTCACGGCAATCCGCTTTTTATGCAAAGAATGCTCAAGTATATCTATAAAGAGAGGCTGCTCAAATTTGACCCAACAAGTAAAAACTGGACTTTTTCTCGCGAAGAGGTTTTGGCACTGCACATTTCGGATAATGTCGTTGAATTCCTGCTTAAGGATATGCAGGCACTAAAAACCAGTGACCGGCAGGTATTAACTTTAGCGGCTTTCCTAGGCGCTAGTTTTTCCGCCAAGCTCCTTGGCGAGATCTCAGGTCTTTTGAACCCTCAGGTTGAACGATCCCTTGCTAGCTTAAAGCAAAGAGAATATATCCTGGCGACAAATCAGCCTGGTGCTTATCGTTTTCAGCATGAGCGGATCAAAGAGTCTGCTTATTTGATGGTGCCAATCACCGAACAGGCTCGTCTCCACTACCACGTTGGCACTAAGATGCTGGCAGTATTCTCAGAGGAAGAGATTCAACAGAGAGCTCATGAGCTTGTTGTGCATTTCAACAAAGGGCAGGATTGTGCTGATAGTGATGAGGCAAGAAAGAGACTCGTTAGGCTTAACTATATTGCAGGATCTAAGTGCGTTGAAGCATCAAATTTTGTCGCAGCTATCGAACATTTTGATATGGCTATTGCTCATATGGTGCCAAAAGATTGGGAAGATAACCCTAAGGGAACCTATGATCTTTACTGCCAAGCAACTCGTTGCTTTTATATGCAAAATCAAGTTGCTCGAGCTGATCAACTCTGTGAGGAGATTGTTAATCATACTTTAGGCCCATTTGAAAAAGCCCAGGCTATTCATCTAAAAGTGCTTGCCTATTGCTATCTTGAGCGCAATCATGAAGCAATGCAATTTAGTAAGCAAGCCTTGGATCTTTTTGGTATCAAAATCAATCTTAAGACTTCTCCAATCAAAGCCTTTCTTGAGTTTGTTAAAGTATCAATCAAGATTTATCGGCTTGGTTTTCATGACTTAGAGCATCTGCCTTCTTGTGAAAGTCAAGATGATATCCGTTTAGCTGAAGTGATGTCAGGATTAGCGTTCTCAGCATATAATACTAGTAACATTTCTCTCTACATGTATATCACTTGCCATATGGTACATCGCGCTCTACGTGTGGGAATGTCTACGCAGGCAGCATTTTGCCTTGCTAACTATGCCCTAATTTTCAGTGCAGGATTTCGCAAAATTAAGTTTGCTTCTCGCCTCGTCTCTGTTGCAGTCAATATTGCTGAGCGCTCGGGTGACAAGCTAATGATGGGAAAAATCTTTTGGATGTATAACTATCTCATCATGCCTTTCACTCATAGTTTTGCGGATTGTTTAATCTTCGCAAAGCAGATTGCTGATATCCAAAATCAAGCAGGTGATCTTCGTTTCTTGCTGCAAACACGCCTTCTTTATTCAGAAATTGATCGTAGTTTAACTCTACCTGAAATT
This sequence comes from uncultured Pseudomonadota bacterium, assembly GCA_937896265.1. Lineage (GTDB taxonomy): Bacteria > Bdellovibrionota_B > Oligoflexia > Oligoflexales > Bog-1112 > CALBMD01. The sequence continues at coordinate 803 of CALBMD010000289.1, read as the reverse complement.
ATAGAGGTAACAAGAAAAAATTGTGAGTTTGCGAAACAGCTTAATGATACTGGCCTCCATCTATCTCTAGGAGCATTGCTTGGTTACCGCCGCTGTTTAGCCGGACAAAGCACAAGTTACACTTCCCTTAACAGCGATCTTCTTGTGGAATCAGAGTATCTGCAGAAGGCCGAAGGTGTCACAGTTTTGGCTTCGTACTACTGCTATAAGCTAGCGGCAGCTGTTATGTTTGAAGATAAAACAGTAATTGATGCTATGTTGCCACAAGCACAAAAAAAGATTGCTGGCTTTCGCGGTATCTTTGTGGAGGCCTTTCCCAGACTAATGATGGTTTTAGCGCAGGCTATGAAGGCTGAGCAGAGTTTTGGCCCTAAACGCTGGTTTTACCTTTTTATGATAAAGTCTTCTATTGATATCGCTAAGACATGGAATGACTCTTATGCAGAGTCTTATAGTGGTATCTATCATTTGATGAAGGCAGTGTATGCTGCTGCGAAAAGAAATTACTCCCGGGCGTTTGTTTTTTTTGATACTTCGATTGCGGCCTCGAGGAAGATTCATGATAGCTTCTATTTGGCTTTAGCTTATGAATGGGCTGCCAAATATCTTTTGCAATGCGGTTATGAAAATATGGCACAGCAGTACTTCTCTGATGCTATTATTCATTATCGTGGCTATGGTGCAGAGGCGAAAGCTAAATATGTTGCAGAGAGGTATCAAGGTTTATTTGATGAATCAATGCGAACAGAGCATACCTCCAGCAACACAAATAGCGTGAAAACAATTTCTGTTACAAGATCTGT
>CALBMD010000288.1 GCA_937896265.1 uncultured Pseudomonadota bacterium | reverse complement strand
CACAAGTCATTTTGGCAATACCGAAATGGCTAAAATGATGATCTCTCGTGCCAAAGAAGTTGGCTGTGACTGCGTAAAATTTCAATCTTGGTCCGCTGACACGCTCTACTCTAAAACGTTCTTTGATGAAAATCCTATTGCCAAAAGAATGTTTGATAAACTTGCACTTTCTGAAGAAAGCTTGATTGAGCTTTCTGAATATAGCAGAGCCATTGGCATCGCATTTGCTTCAACACCTTATTCAAAGCGCGAAGTTGATATCCTGCTTGCAAAATGTCATCCTCCTTATATCAAAGTCGCTTCTATGGATTTAAACAATTATCCATTTTTAGAATATATAGCCGAGAGTGGAGCGCCAATCGTATTGTCAACTGGCATGGGCACTATGGATGAAATCAAAAAAGCTGTTCAAACCATAGAGAAAAAAGGCAATCAGAACATCTGTATCTTACATTGCACATCCGTCTACCCAGCAGAAGCGTCTACTTTACAACTAAGAAATATTGTAGGGCTGCAGGCTGAATTTCCAAACTATCCTATTGGCTACTCTGATCATACGTTAGGAACTGAAATTGCAGGGGCTGCCGTCGCAATGGGCGCATGCATGATCGAAAAGCATTTTACGCTCGATCGAAAAAAAATTGGCATGGACAATCAAATGGCAACTGAACCTGAGGAGATGGCCACCCTCATCAAAAATTGTCGAAATATACAGATTTCTCTTGGCAGCACTCAAAGAGTCGTCTACCCAGTTGAAGCAGAACAAAAAATGAAAATGAGACGCAGCTTAGTAGTGACAAGGGATCTAAAAGCCGGCGCTATGCTGTGTCTTGATGATCTTGATGCTAAAAGACCAGGAACCAGCCTACCTCCCGAAAAAATTAACGAGGTAATTGGGAAAACCTTAAATAAAAATATACAAGCTAACACCTTGCTAACGATGGATGACATCACCTAGTAGTTTTTAGACAAAATCCCCAAGATCCATCGTTAACCCCGGAGACGTGATGGTTCGATTGAAATACCTTGTTTTTGGCATAGTTCCACCAATTATTGCTTTTTTCTTTTTATACTGGACCTTCCTCTCAAGCGACTTAACCTTTGTTAATTCTGCTGACGGCATGGAGCATGATCTGCCATTTTTGATCCATCTGCTTCGCAATTTAGTTCATTTATCTTTGCCGACATGGTCATGGTCACTCTCCTTAGGAGGCGATTTTTTAGGCGCAGGGTCTTCTCTGCTAGGAGATCCATTCTTAAATTTGGGAGTTTTACTGCAAACCGGTGAAGAGTACAAAGCTTTTGGGATCAGCATCTTTTGCCGAATGATTTGCACTTACCTATTTTTTTTAATTTTTATTCGCAAATGGACCAGCACGCTTTTTCAAGCTTCCTGTTGTGCCACACTTTATGCTTTATCAGGGTATTTAGCCGTATGGTGCATCAGGCATACTTACTTTGGAGCAGGCATGATGCTCTTGCCTTTAGCTGCTCATCATATCGATCTCATATTCAAGGGCGAGAATAGATATGTTGCTACCACTTTAACTTTTGCTTTCATGCTCTTTTGTAGCTTCTATTTTGCATATTCTTTTTTTATTGGTGTTGGCCTTTATGTTTTAGGATCATTTTATTTGCATCAATTGCCGATAAGGAAAAATCGTAATATTTTATTTGGCCTGGCTTTCTCTTTTATTTTATCCATTGGACTATCGGCTTGGGTACTTTTCCCAAGTATAAAGGCTGTTCTTGACAGTGTCCGATCTAACAATCTTTGGCATGAGAATCGCTGGTTTTATTCTTCTTCCTTAAAAAATATCCTCCCCAATATATTTGTTCCATCTGAAATGGGAGGCTTATCTTTTTTACTTATCGCCAACTTTTTACTCTTTCTACAAAAAAGAACTAGAGTTTTAGCCTTAGCTTTATTGAGCTTTTTTTTCCTTTGCCTGCTGCTGCCAAAATTGGGTTCAGCTATGAGTCTTTTTTCGGCACCTGATGAGATTCGCTGGCTATATTTAATACCTTTTTTTGCTGTCTTTATGTTTAGCCAATCCTTAAACTTGATGGCCAAAGACTTAAAAAAAATTGCCGTATTACCCTTCATTCTAGGAATTGCTGTTTTTTTAAATAGTGACCTGGTAAATGTCATTTTATCTGTAGCCTTCAGCATCTTTGTTGCCGCGACATTGACTGGATCTATAACCGCAAAGATTTCACGCCCGATTATCTGTATTCTCATTATTGCTACTTGTGGCAATATTGCGCATCAAGCAGTGCAATCAAATTTATTCAGGTTTGCTCGCCTTAATCGCGTAGAGAATGAATTGCGTGATCATGACATTGCGAAAGCACTCTTATCTCTACCATCGCCTAGTAAAAACTTTTACCGTGTTGACAATTTTCATCCTTATACCAGAAGGAACTCCGAACCTTTGCTGTATTCCTATCGTGGTTTGGCCTCTTACTATTCTGTGCTATCAAATACTATCTATCAGGCAATCAACAATAAACTAAAAGTACCATCAGGATCGATGTCTTTTGATTTTCCTGGTCTTGACAAACGGTTTGCTTTGATGTCGCTACTCTCAGTTAAATATATTTTGACTAGGGGTGAAAACTGCTATCTTAATCAGGCCTATAAGCTTTTACAAAAAGGCCGTTATTTTATCTATGAAAACCCATATGCGCTTGGGCTTTTTTGGGCATCAAATAACTATTTAGATCCTCTTAAAGAGGCTGAAAATATATCGCCTTTGGACCGCTTGCAACTGCTATTACATGCTGTAGTAATTGATCCCAGCGGCTTTTCTTCCCTGGAGAAATCTCACCTGCTGCCACTAGACGCTATACCAAAGACAGCAAAAATCTTAACAACTAAATTTTATACTACCGCTCGGGAAAATGCGGCTTCTTCTCAAGATTTTACCTCAGGTCTTATAGTAACTGATGAAGTAAGTGGCCTTCACGCCTCCTTCGAAAAAAAGGAAGATGAGGAGATATATCTAGCAATCAAGTTACAAGAGCAAAATACTAAGGAAGTCGAATACCGAATAGGTTTTGCTAAGCAAGTAGATCCTTTTGGTTATGTTTATAATAGAGAGGAAAGTTCGCAATATTTTATGCAGAGCAAGAAAGATCTTTATCTCGCAAATCTTGGCTCAAGTAACTCATGTAGCACTGACTTTCGTATCAATTTTGATCCTGGAAAAAATTATCTGATTAATGACATCTCTTTGCAGGCTTTTGATCTTTCTCAGGCAAAAAAATATTTATCTAACTTGCAAAATAGCCTGCAAACAGATTTAATCTCATTTGACGACCATCTCATTAAAGCAAAAATTACTACTGATAAAGATGTCATAGTGGCAAGTTCGCTGCCATTTTCTTCAGATTGGAAACTTTTAGTCAACAATCAAAAAACCATAACAAACGAAGTAAACTACGGCTTTATTGGATTTTACTTACCACGCGGCACACATGACATCACATTAAAGTACGTGCCAACAGTGTTTTATCTAGGCGTGGTTTTGAGTATCTTGTCGCTTTTCATTCTTTTGTTCTATCAGTTGGTAGCTTTCATCAGAAAAAAATCTCTGACCAGGCAATCAAAAATTCCATCTAGCTAATTTTAATTGCCCAAATAACCTAATAGCAAGGGGCTTAACTTCTATGAAAATAAAATACAACAATTCTCACCATAGAGATGATGATTATCCGCTAAACCCAGAGCTTTTGCAAGGTCTCTGGGCAATGGAAGAGCGTCATTTTTGGCACAAAGCAAGAAATGCGTGGATTTTAGCTGCTTTTAAAAAAGCCGGAATTTCTCAAAAAAGCAGAGTTCTTGAAATAGGCTGTGGTAGCGGCGCTGTGTCTGGATTTTTGATGCAGCAAGGATTTAAAGTAACTGGTGTTGATACAGCAGAAGTACTAATTGACAAGGCTAATGCTAGGTATCCTACCTGCGAGTTTATTGTTGGCCGCTCTGATGATTTACC
>CALBMD010000287.1 GCA_937896265.1 uncultured Pseudomonadota bacterium | reverse complement strand
GATGTTGAAATTGATGATGGCAATACATCTATCTTGGATGCACAAGTTTAAATTCTAATAAACAGGATGTTAAGAGAAACAACGCAGCTACCATTCTCGATTAGTATGACGGTGTCGGTCAAAAATGAAATAACCGAGATAGATATGCAACAAAAAAAGACTTTATCATACTACAGCGAATGGATTTATGCTGCTTCTATGGTTTACTTAATAGCACTCATTCAGGATTTTGCTGCAACTCAATTTTGAAAACAAAAAATGCTGTTGATAATGCTACGTCACAGGCCTAAGCAAAAATAGGAATAAAACCTGTTTTAGCACTGATTTATCAGCATACCGCCCTTTCAAAAGACAGATATATTGATTGACAACTCGAAAACCCTTGATATCATTGCCACGTTTAATGTGGAACAATATTCAAGGAAATAGAGATGAGACAAAAAAGACCTTCTGTATTTAAGCGTATGTTATCCTCTTTGCTCTGCGTGGCATTGCTTTCTTCGCAACCTACTTTGGCAGCTGATGGAAAACAACAAGGAAGTTGCCTTAGCAGCCTGGTAACAAGCGTCTTGTTGTCTCCCCTACTTGCTGTACAAATTATGGCTTGGATAAAAGCGATACAATACAATGATCTCCGCGCTAATGCTCTAACTAACTTTGACCTTATCAACCCAAGCCACCTGACTCACATAGAGCAAAGTCAGGTTTTCAATTTTCGTGATGGAGGCTGTGGTTTATCCGACGATGATTTTATTCTTTCTTTTCAAGGCCTCAACGGGGCATGCACGGTAAAAACTGCTCTGGCGATGTTGCTTGCACCTTGCCTTGCTGCTATCGGCGAAGAGAGAGGAGCCTCTTTTCTAGGTATCTTAATTTTTCTTGGTCAAATCGCAGCCCTTGTCGGCCCACTTTATGTTAATAACCTTGCTGCTAATGGCGCCGATTTACCTTCGCTATATGATAGCTTTAAGGTCAACTCCTTAGCACCTTTGAACCAAATAGGTCATGAGATGAATTGGTTCTATTATGGTCAATGGATTTATTATGCCTGTCTTCTTGCTGTTTATACCTGGGCTAGTTGCATTATTATTGTTGCAGCCACACATGATGCGGAATGATGTTGAAATTGATGATGGCAATACATCTATCTTGGATGCACAAGTTTAAATTCCAATAAAGGGATTTTGATGGAAAACTCGCAGCTAATGTGTGAGTCTTTCAAATAAACTCTTCCTTCCTTAAAAAAAGCGAATGTTTATAATAAGACAGCGTAATAGATTGACTACCTATTCCCGATTGATATGATCGCGTCGGTCAAAAATGAAATAACGGGGATAGATATGCAACAAAAAAAGACTTCATTATCTAAGCGGGCTTTAGCTGCTTTTCTCTGCGTGACACTGCTTTCTTCGCAACCTGCTTTTGCAATGAACAGAAAACAAGCAAGTTTCTTCAGTTTTGCGCTACTCCCCCTAGCTTCTTTGAAAATTCTAGATTGTCTAGCAGCAGCAGAATATTACAACCTCTCTGCTGTTGCCTTGACTAAGTTTGACAACATTACAGCAAATAACTTAACTGATACACAACAACTTCAAGTTAATAACTTTTATAATGGAACTTGCGGCTTAAATACCGGCTATATGCTTCCTTTTGCAGGCCTCAGCAGCATAGACACTGTGGCTATTTTTATCTCATCGCTCCTGCTTAGACCGATGTGCGGACTAAATTGGAAAAAAGAACAAGCCGTTTTGGAAAAAGAACGAGCTCTGGTCCTGAAAAAAATCTTACCTGCGGCCTTTGTCATACAATTAGTTCTTGTTATGAGCCCAATTTATGTTACCAAGCTTACTGCAAATGGTGAAGCCCTGCCTGCTTATTATGATACTTTTAAGAACCAATCCTTGGTTCCTTTGAACGAAGTAGGAAATAAATTGAATTTGGTCTACTACAGCGAATGGATTTATGTTGTATTTATGGTTTACTTTGTAGCACTCGCTCAGGACTGCTGCGGAGTTTTGTTACCAACCCCAGAACCGCAAGAGACTGTTCCAGATGATGCGTCGCAAGATGCAGCATCACAAATCTAACTCTGAAAGCAAGGATCGGTCTGGAGAAGCAAGCTGCACACGAAGGTGGCCCCCCAAAAAAGATCCTTTGAAAGAAACAAGTTGCGCCGTTTTCTTCCAAACTATCTTTCTTTGGAGCTCAAATTTAGATGCAGAACAGCTATTAAGGATTTTTCTTAGCTTCGATCTGTGCCAAGATTTCTTCTAGCATTGCTGAAGGTACACTCTCAACCGTTCCAGCACTTACTATGCGTACAAAATTGAGCTGTTCCAAATTCAGACAACGTAGCGCATTCAAAAGCGGCATTGTTTTCTGCTGCAGCCAGCGATCAATGCTATCAACACTTGTTGTTGCTCCAGTATAATCCCGCTGACTCGCATAAACAAACCCAGTAATACGGCCATAAGCACCACGAACAACATCTAAAGCTCTAGCTAAATATCGCAAATCTTCGTGATCCACAGAAACATATTTAGCTTTAATTCCAGTAGCTTGGAGTGCTTCTAATAATTCTGTAGGAGCACTTCTCTTTGTTCCAGCAGTGGGTTCTAGTAAAATCACTGTCCCTTGCCCAGTACTAGCTAATTCTCTAGCAACGTCACCTGCTAAATTTAGATGATCATATCCTAACACCACAACGTCTTCTGCAGTTAACTTGACCCCAACTGATGCTTCAGGCGACTGCCAATGCCTAAGATAACGTGTCCCATCCCGAGTAATCCCTACCTCTGAAGCCAACCCCCCTTCAAACAGTTCCTTCCCAATAATATCTACCAACCCAGCCTTCCCCATGCTGCCTAGCTCTAAATCTAGGCTCTTAGTAGCTGAAGCAACCCCTAGATTTCGCAATAAAGCTGGCACGCCGGAGTAAAGCCAAGGACTAGAAAAATTTGGTGTCTGAGCAAATAAACCGCCAGCAGCCGAAACAGCCACAAAAAACCCGCCTGGCTGCGCTAACCTCGCCTCTAACGTTTTAGCGATCTGCAACCCTTCTCTATTGACTCGAAAGGCGCTTTCCTGGGTATTGTAAGAACGAAGGGGACCAAGGAATACTACACCATCAAACTTGGCTGCGACATGATGCACAAGCTCAGCAGCAATCCCTCGTTGCCTGAGCCAGCCCATGAGCTCAGAACCCACAACCCCTCCATCGTCGGTAATAGCTACTTTCAGTGGGCTATGGGGACAAAGAAGACTGGGAGTGGTCACAGATTCCCAAGGCTGAATTGAAAAATTCGAGTTATAAGGAGTAACTTCTGAGACAGGCACTAAATCAATTGATTCGGCATCCAAAGACTTTTTTTTTCTAGGCTTGGTGTTTCAGTAACAACAAATTCCATAGGCTCATCAAGGTAGACCTCTGTCTCTGGCCCAACAAAATTTGCTGATGCTCCCTGACGCAAAGTATCTTTAACAACTGGCTCTGCCGCTAACTCAATCTTCGCTCCTAGACGCTCAAGACTAGCCTCAATGCTCTTTAAATATGCTAAATGACTTTCTAGCATGCATTTCTGAAAGGATTTTTGCATTTCTGAAATTTCTTTTACAGCATGCGCAAGTGAATTTTCTTTGACCATTGCATCTAAATGGGTGTCCAACATAATAATTCTCCAGTAATATCTTTTTGAGATGTTGTTTTATTTTAACTCATTTATGATAAATCATAGCTAACTCTAAGAAAGGAATCTCAATATGCCTCTTATTTCTAGAGCTATCCTCCTACTTGCGACAACCCTCACATTTCCTCTCTATGCTTCTAGCAAATCCTGTGGTTATGAAATTAGAGAGCCCAAACTCACCTTCACTGGTTATAAGTTTACAAGCAAAACAGGCGTAAATGGCACTTTTGACACGATCAAGCACACGTCGAAGAAAAATGAAACTATAGAATCTTTAATATCTTCAACAGAGTTCGAGATAGAAACAGCTTCTATCAGCACTCAACTTCCTTATCGAGACAAGAAGCTTCTACTTTTTGTCTTTGGTAACGTCAAAAACCCAGGAAAAATCCTTGGTAAAGTAACTCACTTCGATGCCAAAGCTCACAAAGCCAAAGCTGTCTTAATCATGAATGGCGTCACACAAGAAGTTAACTTCAGCGCTTTTAATGATGGCAATAAGCACTCATTTAAAGGATCTATCGATCTATTGCAATTTGGTATGAAAGAAAGCTTCAAAAATATCCAGCGAGAGTGTGAGGATTTACACAAAGGCCCTGATGGTATCGCAAAATCTTGGTCAGAAGTTGGATTAGAAATAACAGCTGAAATCGCGCCTAAAGCATGCTCATAACGAATCGCCGTTGAGGTCACAAACTTCGCTACATGGCTTCATAGTTAGTCTTTGGTGCGAAATCGCCAAAGACTAAGTCATTCAGGGATAGCCAAGACTCTTAGAAACATCTCGATGATGCAAAACCCCCTTGATTTTTTTCTATGGCAACCTACAGAAGCTGCTAATAATATACTAAAAACACGAATTCAATATCGCAAATATCTGCTTAGAGATGATATTATTACTTATCGACAGTCCTTAAATTACTCTTTGAGATCAAAAAGGAACTTAATTTGGAGTTGAAAGCTTATAACTCTTTTGTAAAAAAAGGCACAAACCCCAACGGAGATGTGTCAGAAAATAAAAAAATTATTCTTGTAAACAACGTAATACTAATAGCATTAGCCAATACCGCTCCGTTAGTTGGGGTGTTTTATGTAGTTGGAAATATACCGGCAGCAATAGCGCTGGCAATCTATGTAGCCACAGTAGTAGTAGCCAGAATCTTGATCGTAAAAAACCAGCCACAGTTTGCAAAAGTTCTGCTTGCCTCAGCTGGATCTATGATTGTCACCTTTCTAAGCCTTTCATTTGGACCAGAGGCAAAAGTAGATACCTATCATATTACAGTCATGATGCTGCCTTTTATGTTCTTTTCAATAAAAGATTTACCGTATCTAATACTCTCTATATTAATTAGTTTTACTTGTGCTGGGACCAATTTTATTTTCTATAAAAAAGGCATAACTATTGGCAGTCAATTTTTAGATCCACAATCATTGAATCTTCTGTCTTATGGTCTTTTTTTTGCCGCTTTAGGAAGCTATAGCTTCCTTTGTTGTGTGTTATTTTATAACAACGAAACTGTTGAAATTTCTCTTAAGCTAAAGAACAAAGAAGTCTCTAATCTTCTTAATAATCTAAGACAGGGTATTTTTAGCGTTAATTCGAAGCTACAAATTCAACCAGGATTTTCAAGTCATACTAAAGAGATTTTAGGATTTTCAGCTATCGAAGGAATGAGCTTAGTAGATGTTATGAACGCTTCTGAATTAACTCCTGATAAAATCGAACAAATTAAAACTGCCTTGATGTCTTCTTTTGGCGAAGATTCAATACAATTTGATATAAATTCACATCTTTTACCCAAAAACTTTTTGATGAATAGCCAAAAGACTCTTAGAGTCTTTTGGAACCCTATTTGTCTTGAGGATACAAAAATTGAAAGCATCATGATCTCAGTACTTGACGTAACAAACGAAGAGCATCTGAAGGAAGAGTCAGAGAAAAAATCTAAAAAACTTCAATTGGTTGGTAAAATTATTTCAATGGGAAAAGATAAGTCTCATATGTTTGAAGCCTCTGCTAGAAGATATATTGCTGATGTGAGACAAGCACTTAATAAATCTCTTTCAACTAAAGATTGCAAGCTCGCATTTAGAGCCTTGCATACGATCAAGGGCAATTCACGAACCTATAATTTAGGTCAAATTGTTAATATCTGCCATAATGCAGAAGCGCTTTTGCAAGACTATACAAAAGACAAACAAGACATACATATCATTGAGCTGATGGAATATGTCAAATCTCTTGAGAAAGAACTAAACGAATACTCTGATGCAATCGCTTCAATCTATTCTAAACAAGATGATTCCGAGGATCTTAAGAAATTAATAAATGACCTCGAGATAGTTTACGAGCAAGTTGACAACTCACAGCCAAAAATTGAAGCTCTTGATCAATTTATCGAAAAATATCGCCATGTCGCAGCAAAACCAATGGAATTAGTAATCAGTGATCAAATCACAGCTGCAAAAGCAATTGCCGTTGAATTAGGCTTACGTGAGCCAGTTATCAATGTGTCTAGCAATAATATTTTGCTAGCAAAGCGGTTTCAGGAACCAATGGCTGATATTTTGAACCATATTTTAAGAAATAGTATCGATCATGGATTATCGATTCACCCTAAAAATATTGGCCACATCATAATTGACGTAAATCGATCCAATAATCAAATTATAGTTCGAATCTCTGATTCGGGTCCAGGTCTACTTATAAATAAAATCAAGGAAAAAGCTAAAATTCTTGGGGTTGCAGTAGACAACATGAGCAAAGGTCAGATCGCAGAATTGATATTTATGCCAAGTCTTACTACTAAAGAAGAGGTGACTACAATATCAGGGAGAGGGGTTGGGCTGGATTTTGTGAAAACTTCTGTCGAAAAGATTGGCGGTAACGTAAAAATAGAGCTCTTACCAACGAACTCTGATAACCAAAACCAAGAAGCTACATCTCGTTGCAAGTTTGCATTAGAATTGTCATTTCCTAATTATATCGCAACGACTTGAGGCAAGCAGAGGATTCTTTCGCAGAAGAAACTACTCCTTTAGCCCAATTTCAATATCATTTACCCCATTGACTCCATCCATAAGGTTTTTTCTTCCTCGGGTTTTATTTATGGATGATTCTAAAAAATTTCTTATTATTTGATTTATAATAACAAGGAATCGCTTTTGGCTTACATCTACAGCTTTCAACGATAATGAAGCTTCAAGGAGAGCCCAATCCGAAAAAGAGAGGTGGTTAGCATCTTTTAGAACGACAATGGAACTATGCTTACCCATCTTATTAGCAGCTCTTACAAGACGACCTCGAAATCTATCTATCTGGTATGTATAGAATTCTTCCGCACTCCAAATCCCATCAAGTTTTGAGATAGTTTCAAGGAGATCTTTTCGTTCTAGA
>CALBMD010000286.1 GCA_937896265.1 uncultured Pseudomonadota bacterium | reverse complement strand
CCATGAGCCCAAGACGATGCTGCGTAAATAGAGCTGCTGCCTGATTGATGCTACTAAACCGTGAATGGAAGTAATCTGCTAGATTTCGGGCTAAAGATTCGGGGTGCCAAGCTTCATCTCGTTCATGAGAGAAGCATGTGGCGCTATAGTTGCCTTCTGGCATGATCGGAGCAGCTAGGACGTTAATACCAATGCCTACAATGAGAGGACCAAAGGACTCTTTGATATAGCTTGTTTCGCAAAGGATGCCTGCTAGCTTTTTGCCAGCTAAATAGATGTCGTTGGGCCACTTTAGGTCAACATTGACTTTTAGTGTGCTGTGGATCCATTCAGCTACAATGATAGCCGCTTTTAAAGGTGCGAGTTCAGCCTTGTCTTGGCCGTGATCAAGGGCAATGGAGAGATAGATGTTGCCAGATGGGCTTGTCCAGGATTTACCTCGTTGTCCACGACCTATAGTTTGGGTCTGGCTAAAGACAGCAAAGGGTAGAGAGGCTTTGCCTTCGCGAAGGAAATGGGCACAAGTATCAGATGTCGATCCCAAGGTGTCGAAAGAATAAAATGTTAGTGAGGTTGTAGTCGCCATTTAGGTCTCATCAATCAGATCCGGGTAAGGATAAAGATCATGGGCGAAAAAGGCAAGATCGGCTTTGTATGCTGGCTTTGAGAGTCTCCAGAAAGTGTTCTTGGGGAGGAACTATCTGCGTGCGAAGCTTGATACCCCCAAGGCCCCTCCTTGTTGAGATTTTTGTTTGGATTTGATGGATGGTTTTATCGTGATTTTAGGGAACAGGTCAAGGCTGTAATAATAATGCGGCGGAGATGGCTATTTGTTTCGCGGATAGCTCCAAGAATGAGTTCGTAGTCAGTCATCTGAAAAAAACCTGGATTCTTTTTATTCATTTCTTGAAAGCATTTGGTGCGTAGGCTTTCTAAATAAACTAATTTGCTTTCATAAAGACGCTTATGTGTTTCCAAATCGAGATCTTCAGCAGCAATCGGATGCATGAGATCATGCATAATTTCGCGGTAGGTCTCATAATCGGTTGGTATCTCTGAGTGCATGCGCAGCCTTAATTCTATCTTTGCTGATATTTATCTATCGGCTATCTTGCAAAGCTCTTTAAACGGGATTTACCGAGCTCAGTTTGGGCAAATGCCACAATATCTCCATACTTGCTTAAATCTCAAAACCATGGGATGATTGCGAAGGCGAATTTATAAAAATATTAAGGGCTTAGGACAGATTTCATGGAACCTAAAGTTTTGGGAAAAAAACTATTTGAATTAAGGGATTACACCCCTATTCCTCTCGTTATTTTAATGCTGTTTGCCGCAAAGCCTACAGCCTTAAGTGCCACCATTGGCATGCTCTGTATTGGACTCGGTGAGTTGATCCGCGTTCAAAGTGTCGCTTTTATTGGTTCGATTTCAAGAACGCGAAAGTCACATACTGGCGATAACCTGATCACTGGTGGACCCTTTGGTATTGTTCGTAATCCACTTTATGTTGGTAATTTTTTTATTGTGCTTGGCGTTTGTCTATATGCGGGCCGTGCCTGGCTAACAATATTAACTGTCGCCCTTTTTGCAGTTCAGTATTTTTATATTGTTTCCTATGAAGAAAGTGTTCTTGAGGAAAAATTTGGCGAAGATTATGACAGTTATCGCCAAAGAGTACCTGCTTGGATACCTCGCGCTTTACCAAGACTTGTTGATATGGATTGGCCAAATTCCTATGCCCAGGCTCTGAAGAGTGAAAAACGAACTCTTTCAGCTGTTCTCGCCATCATTATTCTCCTTTTGATTGTGGGCTGATTCCCTCCGAGCATGCTAAGATTGGAAGGATATCCAATTATGCGAGGAGGTTATGGAAAAAATCTGGCTCAACTCTTACCCTGCGGGCGTTCCAGAGTTCATTAACGAAAATAAAAATCGCTCCTTGAGTGATATGATTGAAGCCACTTGCACTAAGTTTGGTAGGCGAAATGCTTTTTACTGCATGGGAAAGGCGCTCTCATACCAAGAATTAGATCAACAAGCTAAAAGTGTCGCTTCTTATTTGAGGCGAGAGCTGAGGCTAGCTAAGGGGGATCGTGTTGCTGTCATGCTCCCTAATGTTTTGCAATACCCTGTCTTTGTTTTTGGCGTCTTGCATGCTGGACTGGTGGTTGTTAATGTTAACCCTCTTTACACTGCCCCGGAGTTAAAACATCAGTTAATCGACGCAGATGTTAAGGCAATTTTAGTACTTGAGAATTTTGCTCACGTTGTGCAGGCTGTTCTCCCCTTCACAAAGATCCAAAAAGTGATTGTGACAACGATGGGCGAGGTCATGGGCTTCAAAGGTGTCGCTGTTGATTTCGTTGTTCGTCATATTAAAAAGCTCGTCCCTAAGTACAATATAGAAAACAAAGTTTCTTTCTCAGAAATCGTTGCGATGGGGGCTCGCTATAAGTATGAGAGGCTCGAGTTAAGCCACAATGACTTAGCTTTTCTACAGTATACCGGAGGTACAACTGGACTTTCCAAGGGAGCTATGCTTTCGCATGGAAATATACTTGCTAATATGGAGCAGGCTTTACACTGGATTAGTCCTGTGTTCTCAGGAAAAGACTATGAAATTGTAATCACTCCTCTTCCTCTTTATCATATTTTTTCGCTGCTTGCTAATTGCCTGTGTTTTTTTAGTTTGGGTGGAAAGAATGTTTTAATACCAAACCCTAGGGATATTCCTGGTTTTGTAAAAGAGCTTAAGAAGCATAAATTCACGGCCTTTACCGGACTGAACACTCTCTTTAACGCCTTACTTAATCACCCTGATTTTGCGAAGCTAGATTTTACGAAGCTTAAGCTTACGATCGGTGGTGGTATGGCTGTGCAAAAATCTGTTGCAGACAGGTGGGCTAAGGTGACGGGTAGTATTGTCTGTCATGCTTATGGGTTAACAGAAACATCGCCAGCGGCCTGCATTAATCCTGTGACTCTCAAAGAATTTAACTGCGCTGTAGGCCTTCCTATTAGCTCCACTTTAGTCAGTATCCGGGATGATCAGGGACAAGAACAGCCTGTTGGGGCGTCAGGAGAGGTTTGTATTAAGGGACCTCAGGTGATGCAAGGGTATTGGCAACAGCCTCAAGAAACAGCGCTTGTTTTGCAAGATGGGTGGTTTAAAACTGGCGATATCGGCGTGATGGATCCTCAAGGTTTTGTCTCTATTGTTGACCGTAAGAAGGACATGATTATTGTTTCTGGGTTCAATGTCTTTCCAAACGAGATAGAAGATGTCTTGTCAAATCACCCTGGCATTTTAGAGAACGCTGCAGTTGGTGTTAAAGACGATCGTACAGGGGAAGCGGTGAAAGTTTTCATTGTACGTAAAGATGCTCAACTAACGAAAGAAGAGATTGTCAGTTTTTGCCGCAAGTCGCTGACGGCTTATAAGGTGCCAAAGATTGTCGAGTTTCGAGAAAGTTTGCCAAAGTCGAATGTGGGTAAGATCTTGCGCAAAGAGTTGAAAAATTAAGAGGGAGAGTAGCGCATGGAGCAACGGTGGGTAAAGCACTATCAAGAAGGCGTTTGTGAAACCATAGACCGAGCCTTAATCGAAAATCATCTTGCTACTCTTCTCAAAGAAGCCAAGAACAAAACACCTGAAGCTATTGCTTTTCAGTGTATGGGCAAGGATATTACCTTTGCTGAGCTTGATCGCTTAAGCATCGATTTTGCTAACTATTTGATAGGTGTTGCTGGTTTGAAAAAAGGCGATGCGGTTGGTCTGATGATGCCGAATATTCTGCAATATCCTATCGCTCTTTTTGCCTGTCTTAAGTGTGGCTTAGCAGTAGTAAATATCAATCCTCTTTATACTCAAAGAGAGCTAGAGATCATACTTGTCGATTCTGGTGCTAAGGCCATTATAGTAGTTGAAAATGTTGCTCATCAATTAGCTAAAGTTATTCAGAAGACAAAATTAGAGCGTGTGGTTATAGCAACAGTGGGGGGTATGTTTGGTGGCCTCAAGGGTTTGGTAGTTGATTTTTTGTTGCGCCATATCAAGAAAATGGTGCCTCCTTTTAAGATCACTGGTGCGGTTTGTTTTCAAGACACTCTCATACAAGGGCGAGCAAAACCTACAAAATTCGCTTCACCAGCGCCAGATGACATTGCATTTTTGCAGTACACAGGTGGTACGACAGGTCTACCCAAAGCTGCAATGTTGACTCATCGCAGTATTTTAGCCAACGTTGAGCAATGTCGAGCTTGGGCTGTGCCAGCTTTTAGTGTGCTTGGTGACAAGCAAATTGTTGGGATTATGGCACTGCCTCTTTATCATGTATTTTCTTTAGTTGTGAACTGTTTTGTTGGCATGCGTATGGGTGTCAAACAAATTCTTATTCCTAATCCTCGTGATATGAACGGTTTTGTTAAGGTCCTGCGTAAGAGCCGTCTCAATTTTATGACTGGAGTAACAACCTTATTTGACCGTCTCATGGATCATCCAAACTTTGTTGATATTGATTTTAGTGGCTTAAAAGTGACGCTTGGCGCTGGTATGGCGGTACCTGCTGCTACGGGTGAGAAATGGGCAGCTCTAACAGGTTGTCAGTTGGTGCAAGCTTATGGCATGACCGAAGCTTCACCAACAGTTTCGGCAAATCCATTGCACATTACAAAATTTAATAAATCAGTTGGGCTACCGCTGCCGTCAACAGAGATTGATATTCGTGATACCAATGCGAATGTGCTGCCTCCTAATGAAGTTGGTGAGGTTTGGGTCAAAGGGCCTCAGGTTATGAAAGGTTATTGGCAGCAACCAGCTGAGACAGAGCGAGTATTAACTGCTGATGGTTGGTTAAAAACAGGTGATTTGGGGTTTATGGACGAGGAGGGATATTTAACCCTGGTCGATAGAAAAAAAGATATGATTTTGGTTTCTGGATTTAATGTTTATCCAGCCGAAATAGAGGGAGTGCTTACCAGCCATGAGGGTATTATAGAGTCAGCTGTGATTGGCATAGAAGATAATCAGTCGGGGCAAAGGCCAAAAGCTTTTGTTGTGCGTCGCAATAAGAATCTGACTGAAGAGGAAGTCATGGCCTTTTGTCGGGAAAATTTAACCTCTTACAAAATGCCAAAAATCATTGAGTTTCGAGATGATTTGCCAAAGTCAAACGTGGGAAAGATCCTGAAAAAGGATTTGCGATAATCTTTTCTCCCTTCTATGAGCGATGCAATTGCGGTTCCCATCGTGAGCATAGCTAGATAGTTTCTAGCAAGTTTGTAAGAGCAGCCTGGCATAAGACGGTGTTCTGGGGAGCTGCGCGCTCCTCA
>CALBMD010000285.1 GCA_937896265.1 uncultured Pseudomonadota bacterium | reverse complement strand
CGCTTTGAGCTAGCCGCAGATATTCATAGGCTAGGTTATTTAGAATCTTAAAATCCGGAGTTCCGACTTTTCCAAGATCGCTTCTTTCGATGTATTCGATCAGAGCTGCTCGCCCACTAACCCCTTTAAAGCAATGCTGACAACCCAAAGGATTCAGCAATCTGTAATTGCCAGCTAGCTGATCTGGGCCTTTCGCATGCTGTTTGCTTGTCATTTCGAGGCTGCAATGTTGGCAAAGGATACGAACAAGGCGCTGAGCGACTGATAACCTGAGATTTGTCTGAATGGTGTAGCGATCGACTCCTAGGTTCATAAGACGATCAATGACTTCCAATGCGCCATTGGCATGGATTGTTGAAAGGACTAAGTGCCCGGTAGAAGCCAGTTTCATACTTAAATCAGCTGTCTCAGCATCCCTTATTTCCCCCAGAAGAATGACATCGGGATCTTGGCGCATCAATGCACGCTGAAAATCTTCGAAATCACGAAAATCGCTAAGTCTCGCTTGATTGACTCGATCAAGCTTTTTCTCTACTGGGTTTTCAAGAGTAGAGATATTTTTGCCAAGACGGTCCATTTCCTCGAGGAGAGCATAGAGAGTTGTAGTTTTTCCGCTGCCGGTAGGTCCAGATATCAGAACTAGGCCGTCGCTCTTTTGAATCGAATTCAAAAGTACGTCTAATTTTTCTTTGGGAAGGCCAAGAGCGTGAATATCAAACTTCTGATTTTGATATTGAAGCCTCAGAACAATTTTTTCACTACCAGTAATGGTAGGCATCGAACTAGCCCTAATATCGACACCCAACGAACGAAAGGTAGCCCTAGAGTCCTGAGGTGCATAAACCGTCGCAAGATCCATATTGAGTAGCCACTTGAGCTTTGAAATGAGTGGCTCACAATAGGAGCCTGCTAGAACTTTATGGTCGGATAGATGGCCATGAATGCGAAATCGCACAAAGAGGTTCTGCTCATAAGGCTCAAAGTGGATATCGCTTGCCTTACTAATTGTGGCCTGGATCAAGCATTCTTTAATAAGTTGAACAAAGGGACTAGGGTCAACCAGCTTCTCATCGTCGCTTTGATTCATGGAAACATTAATTTGAGCGGCTGATGTCCCAGGCTGCTTTTTTGTTAATAGAAGCTTTAAAACTTTGTTTTCAACAACGAGTAGATTAACTCTCAAACTGAACTTTGCTTCGAGAAGCTGAACCAAATCATCGCTGAAATGGTTACTTAAAACCGTTATCTGTTGTTCATTTAGTTCGATGGCTAAGAGATTTTTTGTATTTAGGAACTCCTCATCTTTGGGATCAAAATTTAACCGACTTTTCATTTCTAAAATTTCGTCATACCGCAGCGTACAAATTGGCTTTAGATAGGAGAATAGAAGGTGATCAAGCATCCCTTTATTAAAGTAGTTGAGTGCCACCATCAGGCGCCCAATCTTTTGTTTGTGAAAGCGCGCGATAGTAAGCACCCTTTCCAAACCTTGTGCGTCGATATATCCATGCTTTACTGCAAACTCACCCAACATCATCAAACTCCTTTGCAAGCCGACTGAATAAATGCGATCCAAGCTCGGCTATACCAGACAGCTGGCCAATCTTGTATGCAGGTAGTTTTTTGCCAAACTGCATAAAGATAATTTTTGAAAGGTCCACGGAAGCGGCCCAATTCATGAACCCCGGAAGGTAATAACCAGCTGACATTTTCACCTTCAAAAAAGCTTGCTGATTGGTTGGGGAGAACCATTTGCCATTTTTCATCAGGTGACGCTGAAAGCGTTTGAAATACCTCGGCTCCAAGGCTTTTAATACGTGACGCAATAACCAGTGACGCAGTCAGTTGGTCGGACGAAGTCACAGTTCCACTACGAGGGAAGTGGACTCCCCATCCAGTGCATATTGGCGCAGATGAGGGGGGATATTTGGGCAGCCAGCTCATTTGGAAGGAACAGGTAGGATTTGCTCCACCGTAGCTGCCGGAGTTCTGGCCTACAAGTGATCTGCCAGCACCATAAGCGATGCAAAGCTTAGGATTCGCAGCCCAAGCAAGAAAAGCAGGCTGCGAAAGATCTGCCTTCCCAGTCTTCCAATTCACCCCCAAGTGTTCGCTCATAGCTGAGAAGCAGAAGAGATCAGGAAGAGCCCCTCCACACGGCAATTCATTAAACGCCCACTGGGAGAAAGGGATATTCAGGGCATGGGCATGATAGGAATAGCTGCCACTATTGGCTTCTACGCCATAGGGAGTACGATCTAATATCTTGGCTAGCTGAAAGTTCACTCCTGGCAAGGCGCGAAAGAAAGTCTCTGCTGGATTACTGACGACCTCAATAAAGTATTTGGGTACGTAGTATGAGATCCTCGCACATGGCCGCGGAGGAAACCCAGGACAGGTTGCAGAACTAGTCTGGAAGTCCAAAGTCTGATTAAAGGTCGGCGAATTGATGACATCACAGACATTCGGAAATGCCGCTTTTCCAAATGCACCGTTTGATGCTAGAAACACGCTCGAAGTGAGCAACGCATGCCTAAACATGATCTAGCCTCCTACCTTTTGGCTTAGTTCGCAGAACCTTGGAAAGATTCCGCTGCAGCTCATTTAGTAGGTCACTAATAATCATTTCGACCTTAGCTTCCGCTAACCCAACCTCTTCGCTGATTTCTTTGGTCGTTAAGTCATCCCAGAATTTAAAGTGCAGCAATCTTCGTTCCATTGCTGGAAGTGTTGAGATCAACACATGAAGATGTTTGGATAAACGAGAGGCAAATAGACCCGTCTTTACCGGTACAACCTCGTCGCCTCCAAGATCTCTTAGGTAAGCGTCCACTGCTTGTTGGTCGGTAACCTTGATGATTTCAGCATGGTCTAAATAAACTAGGTCTGGCTGTACAACAAATTCCATCATCCACCTCACAAGCTAGCGTTCGGGTCAAAGAAAAACTCCTGACCTTGGTTGACGTCATACACTTGCAGTGTGTATGTAAATCTTGGTTGCAATGGCACCATGCTGCCATTGCGCTGCACCAACGTTTGCTGATTAAATGCCCATAAGATCTTTTCAAGACCGCAAAGAATTAATGGGATCGCATCAGTCTGATTAATCGAAACTGATAGTCTGATTTGATCAACTTTGTTCTTACGCAAAATTGAAATGGAGCATTTAGGCTCAAGGTATTCATAGCGCTTGAAGTAGTGATAAATATCTCGTTCTATGAAGAGGGATAGCTCTTTCAAGCAAAGATCCTTTGTCTCGTTATAATTCGCCCCCTTCAGAGTTAATTCCTGAGGAAACTGGTTTTCAATATGCACAGCTTGAGTCATCGCATTCCTCCGTAGGAAAAAATTCTTCCCCTATATATGTAAAATCGTATGACCAAAAACGTGTCATACACCCCTTACAAATCCTCTCTTATTAGCTTGTTACATAATTTTTTTAGTGCTCTCTCTCGGTAAATAACCACTGACGATTTATGAACTCCGAGGAGGTTCGCCGTTTCTTGTAGGCTCAACTTGTCCCAAAAGATTAGATGAATCACTTTGCGTTCAGTAGCTGCCAGGGTACGAGACGCAGAATCTAGCTCCTTTTCAAATTTGGGATATTCGCTTTGCTGCAAGAGCCCTTGGTAAACTTCCGCATAGCTCTCGCTGTGCGTAATCTTGTTGAGTTCCTGGGTAGGAATCAGTTGTTCACGAAGGGGGATGTCAAGCGTCGAAAGATACGCCTCCCAGGTCGAAGCGGACCAAGTTTGGCAGATCCTCTTCAATTCTTGATCTCGTTTTGCTTTTCCATTTTTGTCTAACCACGGTCTCTTTGATGTACGCATTTGCAACCTCCACGCGTTAATGTTTCGAGGTTGCTATTTACAAAGTGCGTGCCAATCGTGATCGATTTTGGAAGTGTTGAGATTTTTTAGGCTATATTTTTTGGCGAGATTGATTTCTAACAAACTTGTTAGAATTTTCAGAATGCGTTTCTAACAAATTTGTTAGAAATCACAATTTTGTTAGATTTTGTCGATTTCACGTCCTTTAATTTAGGCATGAATATTCATGGCGCATTGATTAATTTTGGTCAGCAGCTGTATTCTGTGCAGATAAAGGTAAGACCAAATAACTTTTGAGTGAAAGTTTTAATATGTATACGAGCTATGCGCTGTGGTCATACGATCGATTACGCCTTCTTCAACCACAAATCAAAATTTTGGGCATTTGGAAAAAGGGCGCGCGGTATTTCGTTGTATGCCCAGAAGCTGCCGTCGCAAAGGCGGATGATGGAACGCCAATACATGCTTGGTTTGAACTCAATAAGATCATGACATGTCCGGTCGAATTAGTTGCCTCTGTATCAAGTGATAGCGAACAAGTCAAAGATAGAGGAATTGATGAAATAGTCAAACTGGCAGGATCTCCGCGGAATATTAGGCAAGTTTTAGCAGATTTGTGGGTCCAATTTCCATCTTCATTCCCGAACTTTACATTAAAAGAAATTAGTCGTGTAGGCCTTATTCCTGAAGCGATTTTTCAATTTGAACGAGCTTTGACAGATGAGGAGCAACACCTATTTGATACTGCATTTAACTCTTTCAAGCTGCCAATGTCTTGTCGCATTGACTCTCCAAGTCAAACTCTTCCTTTACTTGGAGACTTCCGTGGTAACCATTCGCAGGGTGATATCGATCTTATTCCTACTCGATGGCTAAAGTCATCTGGCGCTTTTTCTAAAAATTTATTAGCAATCTGTGAAGAAGATGAACAATTATGGTCTGATAAGAGGCGGATTTTATTTGCCCAACAGATCAATAAAGATTCCCTAATACCGGCTGCATGGTCGTCAAAAGATGCACGCTGCCTTATCGATGCTAGTGTTTTTCCGCCATATAATATTTGTAATTATCTTTCGATATATCAAAAAGTAACAATTGTGGCGCCTCTCAAAGAATTCTCGGATCAGATCTACGGAGCGTTGAACGTAAAAGAGGATGAATTAATCAATTTGGTTTGTATGGGGCGTGTCCAACTTCTGTTTCCTCAATCAATTGAAAGATACCCGAGGTCTTTACTAGATGGAGTTTCGGCTGCATCCCCTGAAAATATTATGCTATCTCGAAGGCTAGCTGCTCTGACTGTTTGCGATTCACGTCGACGCATGCCCTTGCTATACCCGTGTTTTGGAATTTCTGAACGATATGCTTTTTTGCATCAATTACACCAACTTTTAGATGAGATGCCCTATAACCGAATGAGAAACATTCTTGCTGGATTAGCGCAGGAATTGGGCAGATCTTGGCTAACGTCTGAACAAGCCATTCATTATCGCGGAGCGATG
>CALBMD010000284.1 GCA_937896265.1 uncultured Pseudomonadota bacterium | reverse complement strand
GTGAGCCTCGCCACCAACATCAAACATATCAAAATGAGCGCGGAGCTAGCCGCGGCGCAAGGTATGCCTTTACTGCAAGAATACTATGAAAACAAAATCGCCGAAGAGGTAGGGCACGACGAATGGGCGGCATCTGATCTTGCTGCTCTAGGGCAGCAATTTACCCTTGATACTGTCGAATATCCACTCGAACCTAACTTAGCGCTGCTGATTGCAAACAACGAGAAAGCACTGAAGCAGGATCCTCGTTTATTTTTAGTATACATCTTGTTCGCTGAATATCTCACTGTAGTTGCTGGCCCCGAATGCACGGAATCGATCGCTCAGCGCTGCGGCATTAACAAAGAGAGTCTGAGTGTAATCACCAAACACGCAGAACTTGATAAAGATCACGTGGCAGAATGGCGCGAAGAAGTCCACTCCTGCCAAATCGATTTAAGCGGCCTCAGCGAGCAGGTATTTGCCTTTCTCGAAGAAACAATGAGCGCCTATAACGCCTTTGCTGCCGGTTTAGTGCTGCCTCGAGGTACGCATGCCTGACGATCTCGGAGTGACAAAAATAACTTCGTTAGCAAAAGAAGTTGTCGCGCATTTTGGCTGGGCCAACTATGAAGAATGGTCTGATAAAGTGGTTATTAATAGCCAGCTACATCTGAACTTACTTGGGTTGTCGGTAAATAAGGCAGGCAGAATTCTCACGGGCAGTTCCGCCAGCAGAGAGCCAAAAGACACCCTTAAAGCTTATGCCGAACTAATCGAGCGCATCGTCGTTTGTGAAGCTGGGAGCGCGGTAAAAATCGCAGCAGGTAGTGGGTATCAGCCATCGCTGTCGAATGGTGTAAGCTTTGCCCTGTGTTGGGAAGATGCCTGTGAGTTTGCTGCAGTTGAGCTGATCGAGAGGCATCTAATTCTCGATTCCTGGCTGCATCAGCGTCGCCCAACTCCCTGGTCATGGCAGCCAGTCGCGAGCGAGATGCTGCAGGAGGAGTATCAGACAGTGGGTATTGATTTTGGTTCGGTATATTGGGAGGGCAGCGAGGTACTGAGTGCTGGTTGGTTTCTTTTTCCGAAGCAGCCTCAGCTGCCTTTCGTCTGTGGTTTTGGTGCTAGCCGTATCGCAGCGCAAGCTCGCAACAAAGCAGTAGAAGAAGGCCTGCAACGACTAGGTTTTCTCTTTGGTGAACCGATTGTGACCGAAGATCCAGAGTATGAGCCGAGCGCTTTGTACCATCAAGACTATTATCTCAATCCGAAAAATCATCGCTTTATCAGAGATTGGTTGGCGGCGCCAACTGCTGCGGCAGTACCTCAGGAGCTAGACTTTGCTTTTGTTGATCTTACGCCTGCGATGTTTGCGGGTGAATTTCGAGTGGTACAGGCTTTATGCTCGCAGGCGACGCCATTAGTGTTTGGAGATGCTACAAGGGTTCCTTTTTACCAAGGGGTGACGCCCATTCATCCAGTGCATCCTCTTGCGTAGTAGGAATATACTTTTGAAGGCGCAGGCTGAGAGTTGTCCCTCGCTCTTCCGGAGTCTTC
This sequence comes from uncultured Pseudomonadota bacterium, assembly GCA_937896265.1. Classification (GTDB taxonomy): domain Bacteria; phylum Bdellovibrionota_B; class Oligoflexia; order Oligoflexales; family Bog-1112; genus CALBMD01. The sequence goes on along the minus strand of CALBMD010000284.1, from coordinate 3,792 downwards.
TCCAGAGTTAACAATCCACCATACATTTCAATAAGGCGGTACGTTAGCTTCAAGCCAATGCCAGGATTCCTCTGCCCTTTGGGTAGAGAAAAATCAAAATTTTCGGGAGCCAGACCGCTGCCATTATCAACAATCTGGATGGCAAGCTGCTCGTTATCAATTATCTGCACGTAGAGCCCGATTTTTGGATTGACTATTTTTTGTTTCAGCAGGTGATCGACGGCATTGGTATATAGAGTCGTTAGAATTTGGTTGAGTTCCAGCTGTGGGATTTGCACCAAATCATAGCTAGTCGGCTGGTATTCAAAGTGAATGGCTGCCACATTCTGGCTGCGAAAGTGAATCCCAACCGCGCGTGTTGCAATGTTATAAGCTTTAACGAGCGAACCGTGCCGCATCTCGTCTTTTGAACCACGGATGCGCCCCTTAAGGTGGGTGAGTATTTCGATCGCATGGTTCAGGCCGTTATCGATTTGTTCCACGTATGGGTGAATTTCGGTAATCTCTTTGCTGCGAATTACTTGAGAGCAATGCATTAGCGTATGCAGCGGGTTAATTAAGTCATGCACCACCAGACCGGTGATCTGCCCGAGTTCGTCGTAGCGGCGTTTTTCTGCTAGATCTAAAATCCAATTGGAAAAGTTACGCTCGTTCGTTTTGACACGTGCTAGCAGGGTGTTCAAAAAATGCTGATAGTAGCCGACGAGTGGTAGAGTATTTAAAGGGATGACGGCATCTTTAAAACTATGTTCGGTGGCAAAGTACTCGAAAGTTTCTTCTAAACCCTGAAAAACTTGTTCGCGGCTATAAGTCAAAAAACGCAGAATATGGACCGAAGAAAAGAACCATACACCAAGCGTTTGCAGCAAGCGTTGCTCAGTGGTAATCGTTTGATCGATGGCGATAGTGATTTGCATCAGGCAAGCAAAGAAGAAAATGGCTAAAAGAGTTACTACCGCAATCTGATTCATTTGGGAGCTACGGAGTTGAAACGTCTCGCGCGAAAAAAATACACGGCTAAAGCCTAATTTTTCTTTGAGATCTTTGATCTTGCCAGTTAGAAAAGCATGGTTTTCATAATATACCATTCCAATGCAGTAGCTAAGATTAAGCATCACGATCGAGCTGCCATAAAAGATAGCGGTGGTCATCTTTAGACCGTGATCCCAGCCAAAAAGGCAGTAAGATGTTTCTGGAATTACCTTTAGAATGTTGAGTGCTAAAATATAATAAGTACGTTTGCTGGGGAAAGCTTGCATCGAGGTGGCCAGCAAGAGCGCTTATGATAGCACCAGCACCAATTAGATCCTCAAGGCATGGTCGCAACGAGCCAGTCTCTTCCCACTTTTCACCAGCTGGAATGACAGCGATACGCTTACCTAGTTTACCAGCTGCTTTAGCCACGGACGATGCATTACGAAGGCACCCAGCGATTGTTGGTACTTTCCTTGTCTCGAGGCTTAAAGTTGCGCCGTTTGGAGATGGAAGGACAAGCCTTTGATTTGAGCTAACCCCAGAAAGCGATTTTGGCGAAAGCGAATATTTACACCCATCCCGTCGATTGCCAGCGAGATCAGCTCCTATTGAGGAGGCATACGAAAGTGCAGAATCATCTTTGTATCGATATGGAAATATAATAGCTCCACGACTGACAGCAATTTCTACACTAGTACTGAATGAAAGAATGTCGACAATAATAATTACATCCGATATGGACGCAAGTCTGGTGATTCCTTCGCAACCCCATTCACAACGAATTTCAAATTCTGCTTGATCAAAGATTCCCATTTTTTCCCTAATATCAATTCATCGGCGCTGATCATTATAGTAAGATGACGCTCTGGTTTATCAAACTTTTCTCAGTTTCGATAGTCCTTCAGATATTGGTAAAGTGCCTCGCGGCTTATATCAAATTCACGGGCAATCTGAGCTTTGTTTTTTCCAGCGGCATTTTGCTTTTTAATTCACTCCAACAAGAATTCTCCATGCATAATTAACATGTTGAGTTTTAGTGGCGGGAGGATGTCAATTCACCTGGGTATTATTCCTCAATATGGTCTCTGCTATTCCCCGATAAAATAATAATTTCAGTTAATTGAGAAATGGCTTTTACTATCTTGCAAAATTGTAAGCTGGCCAATTCTTATAGGAGGCAATGCCCCGTCTACCCATCCTTGGTGAGCGAAGCACCCTCGAAAGTGCGCACTGTAGATAGCTTGCGTCTAGCTATCTAGCGAAAGGCAAAAGCAGAGGAAAACTTTTCAATAACAGAGTCAATGAAGCTCAATATAAACCCTTTGAAAATCTTGGCGTCGCAAATCTGTTCTTATGCGCGCTATTTAGCTGTCTTTCCAGACTTTCGATGATGCGGCGCATCTCTTCTTCTGACTTATAAGTAATCTCTTGGTCACCAAAACGAACGTTTTTCGAGCGATGGCAGTCCAGCAAGCTCCGGGTGAAAATCGCTTTTCATATCCGGTATAACACTATGGAAACCGATAAATCTGGTACTAAATGTGGTGTTTAGTTTTTCGAGCCATCGACTGAAAAATCGCTGGCTTTCACTAGGATAGACGGGACTAACCCAAGGCTCTTAACCCCCATCCCTGTTTTAACAACGCTTTAGTTTCTGTTTTCTGAATCGACCACATAAGAATTTCTTTTCTAGTCGACGATAGGCTTGACAAATCCCATGAAATTATATACGGAAGCCTTTATAAGCTTCAACAAAACTAGAGCGTTTTTGTTGATTGTCGTAAGCGTGTGGAAGAGAGTTTCTTCTCTTTTGAATGAAATGCGAGACGATGCTTTAAATGATTGTATGTTTAGATTAAGGAGGGTTTAGTGATGATTATTACTAAGAACTTTATTGCAGCTGTTGCGCTATCAACGAATATCACAGCATTTGCGGAGAGATTTGGAAAGGGATCTTTGGTACAAGCGCCCCATGGGATCGAGAGAATTGAGAATTTATCTGTGGGAGATAAAGTTATTTCTTGCCTTTCCAGTGAGGGTAGGAAATGTATTGAAGGTGAAGTTGCAGATTGTATCTTCAATAAGGGTCCTGCTCTTAAAATTATTTCATCTCGAAATGAGATTGTTCTGTCCTACGACCAGAAACTATTTTTGGATGAACAATGGGTTACAGCGGATGAATTAAAGATTGGGGATGTTTTGCAAGGTGGTTTGGACGTAGTGGAGAATATCGAGGAAATCGATGAGATAGATTTATATAATATTAAAGTAGAGACGAAACATAGTTTCTACGTAAATAATTTTCTAGTTCATAATCCCAATGGGCCTGCTGGTAAAGGGCTCCAGATTAGTTCGTCATCGAAAGATCAAAAGCCACTCGAGGTTAAGGAGAGAAACCGTCCCACACCTTTATGCGGTACCTATGGTGATACCCCAGCATGGAGGAGAGGAGATTTCAATGATTACTATGTGGATGGAAAGTATAAGAGAAGTGACTTTAAAGGCTGCAATGATCCCTCTGAAGGAGGCTGTTCCATTTTATGAAGATGCGCACTATAAGAACTGTCTACGACCGCATTTCTTCCGACATGATAGTGCAGCTTCTGTTGTCATATGGAATAGAGTGTGTCCTTCGCAGTCCTGATCAAGGTGGCTTGAGGCCTCATTTGGCATTCACCACGGGAATTGAAATCATTGTTTCAGAAGAAGATTATGAAAAAGCTATTCAGATCTTAGAAAGACAAAATAAATAGTCAGCAATTTTGATCAAGAAGTCGGCGGATACCCACACTAGAGCTGAAAATGCGAAGCTTTTGA
>CALBMD010000283.1 GCA_937896265.1 uncultured Pseudomonadota bacterium | reverse complement strand
GATAAGGGGCTTGTCTTTCTTGGCACGCTAGGAAACAACGCACCTTTTATCGGCCTTTTTGGTACTGTTATAGGCATTATTAAAGCCTTTCATGATCTGTCAGCCAACCCAGATGGTGGGCCATCGGTGGTTATGGCTGGCATTTCCGAAGCGCTGGTTGCTACAGCTGTTGGCTTGCTTGTTGCTATTCCTGCTGTCATTGCTTTTAACGTCTTCAACCGGATCGTAAAGAGACATATGTCAAATATTCAGTCACTTATTAAAACAGTTATGACATATCAAGGATAGGGAGCTGGTATGGCCGTCAACACAAATGACAATGAAGATGAAATCACCGGCATCAATGTCACACCTTTGGTTGACGTGATGCTTGTACTTCTCATTATATTTATGGTAACCACGAGTTACATTGTTAATCGATCCATTGAAGTAAAATTACCACAAGCTGACACTGGCGCCTCTCTAGATGCCAAAACTAAAAACCTTGGTTTTGTTCTTGATGATAAAGCACAGCTATATTTAGATGGCAAACCCATACAATTTTCCGAAATTGCTATCAAAATCACAGAAGCAAAGGCAAATGCAAATAATGCGACCAACCTTCAAGCCCTCATCAGCGCCGATGTGCTCACTCCACATGGCAAAGTTGTTGAGTTGATCGACGAAGTGCGCAAAAATGGCATAAACGACTTCGCATTAAATGTCGATCCAGTAACAACAAAAAAGAAATAAACATGACTATAAAATCTAGTTCTTTAAACAAAGACCTCTCAGAGGTCCAAAACCCTATTGACCGTGAGTACCAGTTTGAAAAAAGCCCTACCGAGCTCAAGGCATACATAGACAAAGTAGAGCATGATGTCAGACTAGGGCTAAATAAAAACATTGAAAGACTGACGCCCTGGTTTTTTAGCAATATGCCACAAATATATTATGAGACAACCCCCAGAGATGAGAAAGTAAGACACTTATCAGCCATTGTTTCTGGTAACGTCTTTGAAAACAAGCAAACCGTTGAGCTCTGGGATGAAGATCATCAAAAAGTAACCTACATTGGCCCAGGAGAAAGCCGCAGAGCTTTAATCGATATGGCTCGCAAGCTAACTCACCTCAAACCAAAGATGGGCTCCATTTATTACTCCAAAGACAGAAGTTTATTTGTAGCCTCTTTTTCCCAGCGAGCCTATGCCACTCCTGATATGACCAACCCTCATATCATACGCAAGGTAGAAGAAGTAGAAGCCGCGATGACTGCCCAGACCCCGGACAGAGCGCGTGAGATTAGCCATTATATTACCAACCTTGATCATGATTTTATCGTCTACTCCAGCGCCTCAAGGTTGCAGTTTTCGTTCAACATGGTCTACCACATGCTCTTTCATGAAGGCTCTTACACCACAATCAAGCCGCTGCCTAACTCCCACACAGCCCGTATTACTGCTGGCTTTAAGGGCATTAATATCACCGAAGTTCTAGAGCACATCCTCTATTGTGTGAATCGCTATGGTTTTGATGTGGTACAAGCTTTTAATTACGAATTCAAGCAAGGTTATCAAGAGCCAATTCTTATTCTCCACATGGTGATTCGCCATGCTTCCAATGAGCAGATTGGTCCTGATCATATTCCTATGAAACAGCTTAATAAGGCTTTGCGTACCTTAGGTTCAGTAGATACCGATAACTTTAATTTGCTCTCACAAGCACCGTTTAATCTATCGATGAATGCTGCAAATTTTATCCGCAGCGTTGCTTCCTGGCTTGGTATTATGCTGGGTAAAGAAAACATCTATTATTACTCGCAATATAAAATCGAACGCACCTTCCTCACTCACACACAACTCACCATTGATCTGGCTATCTTATTTCGTATGAAGTTTTCTCCTCTCCAGGACGAAAGTACCCGCATGAGCGAGTACCAAACAATCAAAGCCCGCCTTGAAGCAAGTATTGGTCAGCTGTTTGATAAGATTGAGGCACAAATCTATCTCGAAGCCATTAAGTTTATCGAGTGTGTGCTTAAGACAAACTATTTTCTTCACACCAAAACTGGTTTGGCATTCCGCCTCTCCCCTGAAGTGCTTGATGAAACGTTTTACCCAAACCGCCCCTTTGGCATTTTCTTTGTCACCGGCAGAGACTTCCGCTTCTTTCATGTGCGATGGCGCGATGTCTCCCGCGGTGGTTTGCGCGTCGTGTTGCCTCGCAATACAGCAGACTATGAATTTGCTATGTCAGGGCTTTTCGACGAAGTCTATGGTTTAAGCCAGGCACAACAACAAAAAAACAAAGATATCCCGGAGGGAGGATCAAAGGCTGTTATGGTCGTACGCCCCGAGGGATCAAAGACAAGAGCAGTCAAAAGTGCCATTAATGCACTACTAGATCTTATTGTCTCTGAGGACGAATCTCATGAAGAATCCTTTAGTCGCCAAATATCCTTCTATAAGACAGAAGAAATTTTATACCTTGGCCCTGACGAAAATATGACTAATGACCTTATAGCTTGGGTACCTGAGCAAGCTGCTAGACGAGGTTATCGTTATGCCAACGCCTTTATGTCTTCAAAAATGGGTTCTGGCATCAACCATAAGCAATATGGTGTAACATCAGAAGGCGTGCAGGTTTACGTTGAACACACGCTGCGTTTTATTGGCATTAATCCCTTAAAAGAAAAATTCACAGTCAAAATGACAGGTGGCCCCGATGGCGATGTCGCTGGCAATGCGCTCAAGATTATGCACCGCGAATATGGTGAAAACGCTCGTATTGTCGCTATTGCTGATGGTTTGGGTGCTGCTTTTGACCCTAATGGCTTGCATTGGCCAGAGCTATTACGTCTTGTCAACCAAGGGCTATCAAGCTGTGAATTTAATCCGAGCTTCTTATCATCAGGCGGTTTGCAAAAAGCCTTTGTTGTCCACTCTAACACTATCGAAAATATCAGCATTCGCAACCGTCTGCACACAAGCTGTTATGCCGATATCTTTTTGCCTGCAGGTGGTAGACCTTACAGCGTCAACGAGAACAACTGCAAGGCCTTCCTAGAAGAAGATGGCAAACCAAACTGCAGAGCTATTGTTGAAGGTGCAAATATCTTCTTTACTCCAGGAGCAAGGGAGCGCCTTGAAGAAATGGGCATTGTCATGGTCAAAGACTCCACAGCCAATAAAACCGGTGTGATTTGTTCTTCTTACGAGATTATTGCCTCTTTGATTTTAGAACCAGAAGAGTTTCTTCAAATTAAGGACCAGTATGTTTCTGAAGTAATCGAAATTCTCCGCGAAAAAGCAGCCATGGAAGCAAAACTCCTCTTTCGGGAATATCGCAAAAATCAACAACGCAAGAAACTTGTGCAAATTGCCACAGAAATCTCCAGAGAGATCAATGTTGTCAAAGACGCTTTCTCAGAAAGTTTCATGGCAAAACAAGAAAAAATCTTGTCTGACTCTGATTTTCAAAGCATTATTTTAGGCCATTGCCCGCCTATTTTGCGCAAAAAGTATAGCGACAGGATTCTTGCTCGCCTTCCTGACAATTATAAAGTAGCCATTATTGCTGCCTATGTTGCCAGCCGCATTGTCTATGAAGAAGGCCTTGATTGGCTAAGTCCTTTTGATGAAAATCGTCGCTTAGAAGTTGCTATGACCTATCTGCGCAAAAATACACAGTGCGAACAATTAATTAAGGCAATGCAAACTACACAAATTGAGGCCAAAGAAGCAATTATAGCTGTACTGCAAAAAAGCGGCGCACGGGAACTAACACGCTTAGCTCTTGAAGGCAGCTAAGACAGCTATTGGTTACTTGGGGTTCTTAAGAAATCTGCATAACGCTGACAAGCTAGCGGTAGCTCTTTGGGATCTTGAAACAAAGCCGTGAGCTTTCTTGCTTCCTCATCTGTTAAGGGGCAAGAAAGACGATAGCGTGCGCAGGGTCTACGGAAGTCGATATGAAACTGATAGGGTAGATTTTTAGTTTGAGTTTTTGTTACTAAAAAAACTGTGCCTATTCTTTGCTCTAAGGCCTGCAATTTCAGTTTAGCTGTCTGCCAAATCACCGTTTCTTTCGCTAGGACATCATCAATCTGAGTTATGGCGTTCTGCAAACTTTTGACATCTTGCCCCACACCCTCAAACTCCTCAAGAAAGAAATTAGCCCCTCTCTTGGCAAAGCTAGATTCGATCATTTTCTCACGCTCCACCTCTTTTTCCTTATGCTTACTAGCTAGCAAAGCGCGCTTTTTCTGCAAAGTCATGACGGCTTTTTCACCCCGCGAAGCCATATCATAGAGTTCTAGAAATCGGCCAGCTACCCGTAAGCGACAGGTTTCCCGCAGATTTTCTTCGGCATCTGTCAAGGCGACAGCTAGATTGCTTAACATGCTGATAATGAAAGTAAATAAACATATCTTAGGCACTTTTTAGTTCTCCTGACTACCTTTGGGCAGGAGGGCATCTACGCAGCTTTGCCCAAATACCTTCCTTGCCAAGGCTCAGTATGACTATTCAACTATCTTCATTATACCTCGGAAATTGCCCTATGAAAAATGGATCAAACGTGATAGCATGCAGCCAACATTAACCATGGTTTGAATGTATGATTGGGCAACAACATCAAGAAATTGCAGAAGATTTCCTAAAAGAATTATCTAAGGGACGCGTTTGCCTACACCCAACAGACACCTTGCCAGGCCTTACCTGCGATCCTCGCAATAAAAAAGCCGTACAAAAGATTCTTGATATCAAGGGTTATGCAAACGATCGACCTTTTATCCATCTTTGTGCAAAAAGCGATGATGCTCTGAGGTTTTTAGCTAATGTCCCAGCACCATGGCACAAGACGCTCTCCACTTTATGGCCAAGCCCTCTCTCTGTTGTTTGGCAAAGCCGAGAAGCTTTTGCTTCCACAGGTGAAATAAGTGGTGACACCATCGCGATCCGTGTACCAATCCTTCTAGAAGAAATTGCTTGGCTGCAGATTGTTATGCAAAAACTGGCTCTGCCACTGCCATCAACAAGCGTTAATAAAAAGGGATTACCAGCAGCTACTCATTGGGACGAAGCTTCCACTTTTCTTAAAGAGTATGATGTTTATATCCCACCTAAAGAAGCCTTTGGTCAGGCTAGACAAACTCAAGCTTCAACTTTAATTGAAATTCTTGATAACGGTGATTACCAGCTGCTTCGTCAAGGTGCATATCCTAAATCCAAATTAGATTTACTTAAGGAATTAAATTGACAACTAAATGTGGATACATCGGCCTTTTAGGTCAAGTCAACGCCGGCAAAAGCACGCTGCTCAATGCCTGCGTAGGTCAAAAAATAACTGGAGTCAGCGCCAAGCCAAATACAACGCGCAATGAAATCTTAGGCATCAGCATGGTAGACGAAAGCCAATTGCTTTTTGTCGATACCCCTGGCCTTTTTGATAAAATAAAAAAAGCCTTCACCGCACATCGCCTTGGTGAAAAAATTGCTGAAGTTCCTTATCGCTTAGCTAGCGAAGTTGATGTTCTTTGTTATCTTATCGATATCGAAAAAGGACTTGATGAGACGGACAAAGAACTGCTTTTAGGCCTAAGAAAATTGGCAAGCGCCCCCCTTCACCTTGTTATCACTAAATGCGATACCCTTAAGAAAGCAGAAGTTGCTGAGCGCGTAGCCCAGATCACAGATACTCTCAAAGAAATGACTGAACTAGCTAACGCTCAAATCTTAGCTAGAGCCCCTTTTGTTTTAAGTGCTAAGCTCAGAGGAGATGTAGCATCTTTTAAAGACGCCTTGGCCCTACTTATGCCTGAAGGACCCTTTCTTTTTGACCCCGAGGATTTGACAAATCGACCCATGAACTTTGTCGTTGCAGAGCTTATTCGTGAGCATGTTTTCCGCCGTCTTGCCCAAGAAATCCCATTTACAACTAGTGTCCATGTCACTTCGTTTCAAGAATCAAAAGAGCGTGCGGAAATTACAGCCGATCTGATTGTCAATAAGTCTTCACACAAGCCTATCTTGATTGGCAAAGGTGGTGAAGCTATCAAGAGAATCGGCATCGCAGCACGAGAGAGCTTAGAAAATTTCTTAGGAAAAAAAGTTCGTCTTGACCTTAATGTTGTTGTTAAAGAGAACTGGGTCGATAACACTTCCCTTATCCAACAGTTTCAAGGTCTCTAACCTAGAGACCATAATTAGATAAGTTCCATATTTTAAATCGCTAAAAATCAATAAATCTTTACTCTCCTTTAATGCCTGAATTTTCGCTGCAATTTTAGGAGAGGGCCATAATCTCTTTTCTTTTGTGAGTAATTTTATTTAAATTTCAAACACTCACTGCTAGCCTAAACTTACAATAATCATCGACTTTAAACATCTAGGGGTTGAATCCATGAGAATATTTCCGAGGCTAGCTCTTGTGGCGGTCATTCTCTCTTCAATTTCTTCTCTTGCCTTCGATCCAAAACGCCTGAAAGTTGCTTTTGTCATTGATACTATCGATATGCCAAAATCTGGAGCTATCGTCTCAGCGCAGCGTTTTGCTGCTGAACTCAAGGACTTAGTCGATCTGCGTATTATTACCACAGGCGATACCAAAGGTGATCAAAACCGAACTCGCCTACGAGGCTTTTACTTTCCTTTTGTTAAAGAAACAATGAAACGAAACGGCTTTAAATTTGCGTATCCTGATAAAGCATTGCTCTTAGATGCTTTCAAAGATGCTGATCTGGTTTATGTCCATTTTCCCTTTTATCTCGGGTTTAAAGCAGTTCAGTGGGCCAGAGAGCTTCATAAACCCGTAGTTGTAGGCTTTCATCTGCAGCCAGAAAATATATTACACAATATCGGTATTCACTCACAGATGGCAGTAAGAAAGCTCTATAGTGTCTCTGTCAATAATTTCTATAACATGGCTGATTACATCATTTGCCCAAGTCCCTTCTCAGAAGGTATTCTTAAAGCTATACCAACTTTTAAAAGTGAGACTGTTGTCATTTCAAACGGCCTCACCCGATCTTTTCGGCCAAACAGAAAACAAAAACCTCTTATTTATGAAGATGCTTTTGTTATCTTAACTGTAGGTAGGCTATCGCAAGAAAAAAACCATATCACTATCATCGATGCTATTGCTGAATCCAAGTACAAAGATAAAATTCAACTCATTGCCACCGGTGACGGAGCTATGAAGGAAGAACTCATTGCTAGATCAAGGCAAAAAGGTATATTAGCACGTTTTGGCTATGTTAGCTCAGAAGAACTCATTTCACTCTACAACAGCTCTGACCTTTATATCCATGCTTCAGAGATTGAGCTGGAAGGCATGAGCATCCTTGAAGCAATAGGAACAGGTCTTCCCGCTATTATTTCAGACTCAAAAGAGAGCGCTTCTAAGCAGTTTGCTCTAAATCCAGACTTCCTATTTCAAAACAGAAACCATAAAGAACTTGCTTCCAAGATTGACTATTGGTTTGAAAATGAGCAGCGTCTAAAAGAGGTGGGCCACGAATACGCTAAAAGTGCAGAAAAATACTATATTGAAGCATCTGTTGCTCGCGTATTAGAGACCTTTCAACAAGCTGTTGCCAAGAATCAAGCAAGGCTTGCAACTAAAGCCGTCCAATAAGAAGGTGCCACCTACGCACTACTACTTCCAAAGGCATGCATATAAGAACAAGCCACACCCACCATGACCGCAAAAACCAATAGTAGTCTGGGCGATTTTCTTGCATATGCACAAGAGTGTCTTCGTCGACAGCAAAATGCCCATCCAACCAGGGTATAAGCTCTGCTTGTTTGTCACTATAGAGAAATTTAGCATGAGTTACCTTAGCTAGTTTGGCAAGCGTTGGGTGATCTTGCCTTAAAACGCTATCTTTAAACATTGGTGTCAACCGAGCAAGAGCTTCGGCTTTAGCAGAGCCAAAAGCCTTGTTTTGACCTCTAACCACAAGCTGGCACTCACCATCTTCTAATTGGGCATTCTCACTCTCACCTGATAGCTCTAAGGCTTGATTGCCCAATCGCAAGACACTCACTTGCTTGGGCTTAAGAATATTCCCACACAAGCTGATTTCCCAATCAGCATCTAAGCTAAAATAGGGAACAATCGGCCCTTCAAGCTTAACCCGCCAACTCAAAGAAGCGTCTTTAAGACGGTGTAATTGCAAATCTGTTGCTATCATTTGTTTTGTAAACTCTTCGCGCATAAGCCAAGTTAAAGACGAAAATAGCAACTTATGATAAAGCTCTCGTGGTACCTGCGTCTTTTGGCTCATAGCAACTTGCCAAAGAGCATCTGTGAGAACCCATATAGCCCGACCCTTTCCTGGGTAAGAAGCAAGGACTAGGGGCAGAGTTTTATTTGGGCCAATACGTGCTTCCAAAAGAGGGGTAAAATCTTGCTTTTTAAACACCATCTCTTCGCTGCGATGAATACCTTTAAGTGGTCCCAGAGAAGCCAAACTTGGTGCTAGCACCTCAAAATCATCAAACACTGCAGCAAGAGCTCTTTGCTGTTTGGTAGGCCTTGCTAATTCTAGCTGAAACTCTTGATCTTTGTCGTACCAAGGCCCAATTTTTTCATCTTCCCTTGCCATATCTTGAGCAATAAAATTTTTGCCATTTGTAGCAAAGGTGAAAGGCAAAATGCTTTTCAAAGGTGAATGAACAATATCATTTTCCAAAAGGGCTCTGTCACCACCAACAAAGAGTAACCCCCCACCATCTTCGACAAATCGAACTAAATTTCTTTGGAATTCTTCTTGCAAAAACTGTAGCAAATTGAAATTCTGCAGGACAACAACCTTGAAATTAGCAAGCTCTTCACCAAAAAGTTTATTTACCGGAAATTGAATGAGGCTAAGTTCTCTTTCATTGACAAAAGGACTATCCCAAGGATCTCGCAAGATATAAAAACTCACCAGGTCAAACTTTGGTTCAGCTTTGAGAAAACGCCTTAAAAAGCGCCCATCCCAAGATGGGCTACCTAGCAAATGCAAGACGCCAACAGTATTAGACATCACTTCAAGAGGGGCAAAAATCTCATTATCCCAAGCAAGGTACTCACCAGGGGTAGCAAGCACTTTGATATTCAAAGAATGTTTACCTACTGATAAAGCTGGTAACTCAAGGGCTAACGGCACTTGAGTTTGCCCAGGAGCAAAATGAACTGTTTGCACGGCCAAGGGCTTGCCTTGTTTTAAAATCTGAACTTGTGTTTCAACCTTAGTATCGAGATTTCCTTGCCGTTTAACTACTAAGGTTACATCACTTTTTTTTGTAGAGAAGGCAAATTTCGGCATTTGCAAATCGTCTAGCCAAATATTAGTAGCGTTTTCATCACCAAAAGCAACAACGGCACCAAAACTATAAGCCAGCGTATCGTGCAATCCTAAATTACGAAATTTCTCCTCCCAGCCACTTCCAGGCTGATAATCGCCACCATCGCTTAAGATAACCCAAGCATCAGAACTCTTGAAATCACGAGAAAAAGCCTCAATGCCTTCCATGAGAGGCGTATAACCATGAGCCACCTTGTCCGAATAGTCTGATAAGCGAAAAATTTTTACATCACAACCTTTAACAAGACAACGTGACTTAAGGTCATCGATTGCTTGACGCGCTTTTGATGCATAATCTTTCATACTTAGTGAATCATCTAGGAGTATCCAAAGGGTATTTTGTTTTAGCGAACCAAGATGGTCTGAACTGATGGTGTGAGGAAAAAATGTTGAAAAAAGGGGTAACAACCAGCCTAGACGAGCTGTTGCCGCGAGTAAAGCGCGCCCTAGACCTAGTTCTTTGATCCACAAAAGCCCAAGCAGACAAACCGCTATAACTAAGGCTAAAAGCATCATTATACTCATCTTCGCTGTCTCAAACGATCGATTGTTTCTTGAATTTGCGCCTGATCTTTTTTGTAGTCTATTGTCAAAGCGATCATCAAAGTATTGATATAAAGGCGAAGGAGATCTTCTCGTATTGGTATTTTGGCGCATGAAGATGCCTTGCCTGCATAGACAAGCTCTATTAAGGAGATAGGTAGGGCAAAAATAATACTACGGTGATCATAAGTATATACATGCCAAGGCTGGTCAATACCACAGCTCACTAAACCATCCAATAAATAGAAACTTCGCATAAGCTCATGATCATGAGGAACAACACTCCACTTTCCTGGCCTGAGATTTTCACCAAATGCTAAAGCAGTAGCTTTTTCTAACTCTTGCAGCCCATGCGCATTTTCTATAATTAAAAACCCACCTCGCTTTAACCACTCAATCAACTCGCGCGGCAAATGACCCTTTGGCTCTACTAACCACTTTAGTTCATAAGCCCATAGCCAAGGATGATCATAATTAAAGCTAGCAAGGCTTAGATAAAGATTAGGCTTATTTAGGAGCGTTAAACTAGTGCGAGAGCTGACTTCCTCATTAGTTTTATCAAAAAGAACTTTTGGGTAAGGCCCAAGCAAATCAAGTTCAAGCGCCTGACTTTCATTGCCAGAAACTAAACAGAAAAATAAAATAATGATCTGACCTTGACGGCGCCTATAAAAGACAACAAGGACTTCTAGCAGGAGAACAGCAAAAACTAGACTATAAAGCACGGAGAGAATTTTTTTAGGGGAATACTCTGCTTGCAACGAACCAAGCTCAGCTAATTTTTTTACCCTAGCATCAAAAAGC
>CALBMD010000282.1 GCA_937896265.1 uncultured Pseudomonadota bacterium | reverse complement strand
CCTAGAATTATTATCATAGATAAAAACAAAACTCTTACCACGGAATCTCCTCTGATCCTCAGTAAATTATTCATAGCATGGACATGCCAGCCATTCGTTGTGTCTATTTTATCACAGCCACAAATTTAAAATGGCGCTGGTGGCTGCGAAAAACCCCTAGCCGCACTAGAATAAATTGTTTATATGATGATGAAAGTGTTTGAAAAAACTCTAGGCAGTCAAATCATGATCCATAGATGAGGTAGGGGGCTGCACAGAAGTTTCCCCTAGCTGTCGACGCAAGAAATCATGAAAATGCATAATCCCGTCTTCCATCGGTGTATGAAACGGCCCTGCTTCTTTCACCCCAGCAGCGGCACTGTGCTGTAGACCAGCTTGAATCGCTTCGCATAACTCATTATCTTCGTGCGCTGTTTCTAAATAAGCTTTTTCAAATGCAGCGCAATAAGGATCTTTTGCTGCTACTAACTCTGCAGGAAAATAAAACTCTATTGTGTTGCGGGTTTTAGTAAGAGTCAGAGGATGCACAACACTAACCGCTAGAGCATCGGGGTAAAGCTCTAGCATAATATTCGGATAAATCAAAATCCAGGCCACACCAAAATTCAGGCTGTTGGCTGAATACCTATTTGCCAACAATTGCATGAACTCGCCATATTGACCAGAAGCTGGGTGCTCACGCCACCGTGGGTTAAGAGGCGCTGTCTGAATTGAAAAACCATCTTCCATCGTCCATGCAACACGATTCGCATCAACATAGTGCCTAAGCCCTGGATGAATGATATTAATATGGTAGTCATCCAAATATGTATCGATAAATATTTTCCAATTGTAAGGACAATCCATCATTGTCGACGAACCTAGCGCCCAACCCTCTAGCTTCATCTGTTCATTTAAAAATGCTGACTTCAAGACCGACGAAGGCATGCTGCCACCTTTGAATACCATTCCATGCCATCTATGGGTTTCAAACTGAATCAAATCTAATTGAGGATTTTCTTTAAAATGATTTGCATGGATCAACTTCCCACAATTATCGTATGTCCAACAATGAGCCGGGCAGACAATCTTCGAATGATTCTCCTTGCCTCGTCGCATAACCATTTGGCGATGACGACAAATATTAGACAAAAGTTGTACCCCATGCTTGTTATGAACGAGCATTTCCGTATCATGGGTCCCTGGTAGCGTGAAGAGGTCACCAACCTGAGGAACCATATACACATGACCACGGTACTGCGGCATGCCTTCGAAAAAGGCCTTTTCTCTGTTAAAAATATCTTGGGAAGTATACCAATCGAGCGGGATGGACGGTGTCCCCATGAGCACCTCATATATTTAAAATCTTCCCCGATTATCGCAAGGAAGATCGACTAAAGCAAGGAAACGTCTGGCTTTATGCTATAATCAGTATAAATATTTTTTACCATTACTTTTCAAGGATGACCTCATGAAGCAAATTCTGCAGTGTCTATTCCTCTTCTATCCAGCTATATCTTTTGCCAAAGAAGTTGATTCTCTTTACAGAAGTAGCGATTTTGTTGGTCGTGGCAACGCCGGCATCTCTGATCCAATAGCTGAAGATGCCTTGTTTTATAATCCGGCAAATCTTGAATCTCGCCATGACCCAAAAACCAGTATCGTCTTTCTGTCCCCAAGCCTAGCCACTTCCAAACAAGCAACAAAAACACAGTCCATCGGATCAGAAGATAGCAAGGTACTTGACTTTGTTCAAAAGTCTGTCGGCAAGCCAATCGATGTAGCAGTCGATAATTTCACAGGCTTCACAATGAATCGTTTTGGTCTTGGTCTCATTGCTTCTGGTCGCCTCAATGCTCTCATTTTCAAAGATCCCAAAGCTTCGGGTATTGAAACTCTCGATATCAAGGCCACAAAAAACATTGGGTTCGTTACTGGCATGGGTTTTACATACAATCGCCTGCAGGTAGGTGCTGGCTTGAAGTTTATCAACCGTTGGCAAGCCAAAGAGACAATCGCCATCTCTAGTGTTGACGAAATAAAGGATCTCAAACTAAGTGATATCTCTAACTCCGGCAATGGTATAGGCATGGATCTTGGTACCATTTACACCTTCAATGCTCCATGGCAACCAAGCATTGCCTTAACAGTACTTAACATCGGTGATACACGGTTCAAGGCCAGCAAAACAGACGGCATTGCAATTGATCCTCTTTATCAGACAGTTAACCTTGGTTTTGGTCTGCATAAAGACCTGGCTAGCTTTGGCACTCTGAAGGCTTTTTTTGATATTAGCGATTTGACAAAACACGAAGAAGATAACAAATTTAAGAATCTTCACATGGGGTTAAACTATCATCCATTTCGAGCTATTGGGATTAATCTAGGCCTGAACCAAGGTTATGGTACTGCCGGAATCTATTTTGACAGCAAGCTATCTCGCCTTGATGTTGGTGCTTACACTGAAGAAGTCGGTTCAACACTCGGATCTCGCCCAAGTCAGCGTTATTTTGCTCGTCTGGTAGTAAAATTAGATTCTCGCCAAGAACGCATCGAAGAGCCAGTGACTCCTGTGCCGCAAACTCTTCCTGAGCCTACACCATCACCAGCTCCTGTTAAAAAAGAGAACAAACCTGAGACAAAAATTACACCTGATAGCAAAGAAGGAAATAAATAATGATAACAAAATCAGTAGGCTTTAGTTTCTTCTTTATCATAGCTATTGCGGCATGTGGCGACGCCAATTATTTCAAAAACTACGACAAAGGGCCCGAAGGGCTTGATAAAATCGCCTCAGCCCTTGAAAGTGGCAACCCAGAGAAAGCTAAATCCGCTATTTTGGATACTTTACCTACTGCATCACAATTGATTATCACAAATTCTAACCCAGACTACGACAATGATGCTTTTTCGAAGCAATTAGCCGACTCTATGTCAGGGGTAGATGATGGCGCTGAGCTTCTTTCCCTTTATAGCAATGCCGAAGCTCAATCAGCAGGAGTTAATGCCCTCACGATTTTAGTCAAAGTATCTCAGCTTGAAACAACGACTACCTCGTTAGTCGCTAATGATGAAGCTATTGGAAAATTTGGCCCAGCCATGCCTGAGCAGTGTAAAAAGTCCTCTTCTTCTGTTTTAAAAAGCATGGATTTGTCGGAAGGCGTAGCCCTCGCAGCCAGCATGTTACGATCTTTAGATACCAAAGAAGATCTTCTCAACCGAGCTATCTTTTCTGAAGTGGCCATTATTTGTCGTGTGTTAAATCTGGATAGTGATAGCGATGGGAAGATCAGTGCTGATGAGGCTAAAACATTGACTAGTGATGATGCAGTCTATTTATATAATAGACTAGTCCGCGCTATTGATAGATTAAAGGCGGTTGCAGAACGCCTCTCCACAGTTAAGTCGCTTAAAAAAGCCTATGAGCGAGTACAGAGTTACAAAGACAAGATCGACGCTAGTACTGGTACCGATACTACAGAGAAGCTAAGAGCTTTCTTAATAACTAACAGTAAATAATTTGCGCCCACTCTTTCTTACTTAAGGGGACAGCGTCTGGTTAGATAAATAAAATGACACAGCCCCTGCTTCAATATCAGCCTTTGCCTTATCATCAGCAACCACTGTTACTTGTGAATCATTGTGCAAGATCCAATGATCGCCCTCTTTCATATAAGTGACATAATGACCACCATCTGCATTGCCAAAATGAACAATAGCTGCTTTAACATGATAAGTTATCTGAGTAGTTTCCTCAAAAGCAAGCACTAACCCTTGATCAATGCTTACTTGTCTTTTAACCTTAGTATAAGAAAGCCCATCGGAAGTAATCCGCCGCTTAAGCTGAAGCAGAATAAAATCCGGCGCTGTTGTTTCGTCGTTATTTAATCGCCAAAACATCGTCCGCTTGGCATCACATTTACCACTATCACACTCAACCTGATTATCACCCGTCATTAGCTCTGGGACAAACAAAGGATTTACAACCTGCTGCAGCGTTAATGTCTCCGTTGCCTCAGGGTTTGGTATATCGAGCGGATAAATTTTAACACCTTCTGCTGGTACATTGCGTACAAACTCTTTCCCTGCCTCACTACTTTCTAGGCGCTGATAGCTCTGAAACAGAGAAAAATCAGGATTCAGATTATCAAATATCGACTGTAAGAAATCGACGCTATCGTGCTGCTCCCCATCGTCAAAACTGTCAAGAATAGACACCTGTGTTAAGATCTGATGGATCAAATCTTCAACATTACTGTCTTTGGCTTCTACTTTTTCAACCAAATTAGCTAATGCCAAACGAAGAGGAGTATCGCGAAAATCTAAGAAGTCGAATAGACGCGGGTCTCTGGGTAAACTAAGAAAAAACTTCAACGCCGCGTTAGCAAAGCATTGGTTACCAGGATTCACAAACCCAACACTCAGTGGTGATGCTGCAGGCGGCTTAGTCTCTTCGGGATTAACCTGAGATGATAGTATTGGCGTTGCGTCTGGCAGTGGAGATGGAGATGGAGATGCTTTAGGCAGCTTGGTCTCTTCAGAATCAGCTTGAGGCGGTGGCGATGCTTCAGGCGCTTTAGTATGATCTCGTTTCATCCATTCACAGGCTGAGAACAAACAAATAGTCATCATCATAATAGTAAACTTAAGACTCAAAACTAACTCCATAGATGTCGGCTGGCATACGCAATAGATCTGATTAAACCACCATAAGCCGCCGGGAACTAATCCATTTTCAGCCTTGCAGCTACCTCAGTCAAATGGAGTAGAACAGCGTTTTTTTCAATATCAGCTATCGCAGCTTTTTCATCGACAAGAAATACTGCATTATCATCGTGCCTATACCATCTTCCATTTTCTTTAATATAGGCGATATAGTGACCTGCATGTATAGTTTCCCCGTAATGGATAATAGCAGCTTTAACCCTATAAACACCTGTGTTACCAGTTCCGAAGACCTGCAAATTGTTGTCAAACGTCACACGCTTTGTACTTTTGCTATTGTTAGCAGAGCCGCGGTTAAGATGTAGCATGAGGGTCGCTGGAGATTTTGTATTGTTTGATTCCCAAAACACTCTTTTCTCACCGTCACATTTACCACCGCCATGCTCACGTTCAATTTGGTCGTTACCTGTCAGCAACTCAGGGTCAAAAGTTTGATCGACAACTTTTTGTAAAGTTATTGCTTTATTGGTATCAAGCTCCGGTATTACAAGCGAAGCAATCGTGACACCTTCTTCTTTAGAATCATGTCGTACCCAGTTATTCTCTGTTCCTATTTCCATTATGTGATCCACTTTTTTAAACAGAGAAAAATCAGGATTTAGCTTCTCAATTAGTGATTGTAAGAAACCAACACTATCATGCTGAGTACGGTCATTATAGGGATAGGCCTCTGAGGAGACCTGATTCAGGATCGTTGAAATAAGAGTTTCTTTTTCAGTTTCAGTGTCAGCTTGAATCAGTTTCTTAGCTGCCTGCTCTAAATCACCCTGAGGGTTTTGCAAAAAGTCAAATAGACCCAAATCCCTAGGTAAAGTTAGAAAAAGCTTCAATGCTGCGTTTGCAAAGCAGGTATTACCAAGGTTTTTAAAGCCCATCTTTGGCATTGTTGGAAGGCTTGCTGTAGGCACTAACTCAATAGACGGCGAGCCCATTACCGATGCCATCGCTGTTTTAACAGCGCTATTTTCGATTTCCCGCCAAGAGTCTTTTTTAAGTTCAGGATTATGAATAGCCCTTAACCAAAGAAGCTCTTTTTGCGACTTGTCAGTGTGTTTTCGCATCTCAGCATGATTAACTAAAAAACCTGCGACACCGAAGC
>CALBMD010000281.1 GCA_937896265.1 uncultured Pseudomonadota bacterium | reverse complement strand
AACCGCTGGTGTAACCTATGCCTTTACCGTTGTAGTCAGGGACCAGGCAGGAAATGAGGCCATTTATAGCCCAGTGTCGGTTACGACGGTGCTGACCGATGACGCACCGCCTGATCCAGGCACCGATATTGTCGCTATAGAATCTTCGGCAAGCGTTGATTTAAGTTGGGGCGATGCGACAGATAATGTGTCACCAGCATCAGGTATACTTTATCGAGTTATGCAAGATGGCACACCTGTTACCGATTGGACGTTGGGAATGACGTCTGTGACAATTCCTGATTTAGAGCAGGGCAGAACTTATTCTTTTACAGTCGAGATTAAAGATGGCTTTGGCAACCTTGGGCAGAATTATAATGATCTAAATGTGACCACTTTGTCTGATATCAATGAACCTACTATTGCGTCTTCTGTCATTACTGCTAGCCCTGGACCTACCACTATTGATTTAACCTGGAATGCAGCAACTGATGATTTGTCGCTTGCCGCAAAGCTGCAATATAAGGTCGTTCAAGACCTTGCGACGTCCGGGATTGATAGTGTAGAAGATGCCGATATAAGTTCGTTAAGTCAAACATCGTCTCATTTTATTGTGGTCGATTGGACACCAAATCTTACCTCAATCTCTGTTGGTGATTTGGTTAAAAATACCACCTATGCTTTTGCCGTAATTGTTCGTGATGAAGCCGGTAACAAAGCCTTATATACACCTATTCAAACAACAACAACCAACCCTTCTGACGGGACTGCACCTGTACCAAATGCTGCTGTGCCAATAACAGCAGCATCACTCGATTCAAGCGGAATTCCAGCTATTACTGTAACTTGGGTAAGTGCCACTGATAATGTGACGACAGCGAATAATCTAAAGTATCAGCTTGTCATGAGTACGGTTGAATCTAATATTGACAGTGTCTCAAAGGCCCTTGCTGCGACTATAGTAAAATCTTGGTTTTCAACATCTTCTTCATCGATCAGTGGTGTCGCAAGCAATTTAGAATCAGGAACCACCTATGCTTTTAGTATACTCGTCAAAGATCAAGCAGGTAACATCGCTCTTTACCCACCGATTAGCGAAACCACAGATCTAAGTGGAGCTGGTGTTATTTCTTTGTCGTCGCTGCCAGCGGGAGAAACCACAAGTAGTGTCACCTTAAAGACTCTAAATGGTCTAAATGCGGGCTTTTATTTCCAAAGGGCAGGTGAAACGCAGAGATATTACTATCAGTATGTAGCTGGTAAAACACGTGCAGGTGGAACGAAATATACCCAGTATTTGCTAAAATTTTCATCCGCTGGTGTGTTGCAAACTACTTTTGGCAGCAGTGGCTGGGCTAATTTTTACAACGCTACTAACTTACCAAATGACAGTGCATCAGCTGTGTTTCATTGGCAAGAGTGCAACTCAAAGCTCTATTCGTTAGTATATAATAATAGTTCCTCTTTCAAACTTTTTGAGGCTACGCTAACGGCGTCGACGGTCACGTTTTCGAGTAGCTTGGGGACTGTCAATTTTTCTACAGCCAACTTAAAGAATATGTCTTGCGTTAATAATAAAGTCTATATTATTGGCGATAGTACTAATGGGCCTCAGGTATATTCCCTAGATACTTCAAATAATTCTTTGGTCTCTGGTTCGGCAATTGCAGCTGGCACAACCTATCTAGCGCCCTTTGTTGATGGGTCCTCAAACCTCTGGGTGTTTGATTGGAACTTAGGTGTGCCGGCCGGATATTTTTCAAGGCTTGATTCGAATTTAGCTTATGTTTCAGGTTCCCAAGCTTCACTTGGAATTGGAAACTTTCCTTTGACCTCGTTTCCCACAAACGGTGGAGATGTGCGCAACGGTTTCTTTGGTGGTAGTCAAGCCTCGACATCAGATACGCTTCTGTATACGGGTGTGGGTAATAAAATTCGAATTTGGAACTCTTCGGCAGCAAGTTTGCTTTCCAATTTTACTGCAGGGTCAGTCACTCCGACTGTGTCCTATATGTCTTCGTCGGTCTCTAAATTATCTAGTGGCACGATGCTAGACGGCAGGCAATGTAAATCAACCAACAAGTTTGCCGGCTATGATTTTTATAAGTTCTATAGCTCAACTCAATCGAGCTCAAACAAGAGTTTTTATGGCTATCATTTCTATATGACAAATACGGACGGTTCGCGTAGCTCGTTCTTCAACAGAAGTAAGGAAGTTAGCTTTCGCAATAAAAACTATAAAGGTTCCAATGGGGCAGGCAAAAAGTTAATTTCTGTTTCTTGTGATTCCTCCTCCTCATCTAGCGCGTTTGCTTTCAAAAGTAGTAAGAATTACGTCACAATCGTCTTGATGGCTCTTGATAGCAATGTTCCTTGACCTGGATTTCCCCAAAAACAATGAATAAAATTAGTCGAGCGGTTATCCAAGATATAAGGAAAAAAGCTGTCTTAGGTCCTTACTAGACTCAGTTATAGTGAGGCAAAAAACTGTGATTGGCAGCATAGTCGAGCATCTGCTCTGTGAAATCCGTGGGATAACTAACTGTGACATCAGTAACTTTGCCGGCTGTATCCTGCACTAAAGTCAATTTAGGGTTAACAAAACCCATATAAGCAGGCAAATCAAGCTTCTTCCATCGAGCTAGCACCTCTTCATGAAGCGTGCGATCAAAATTCACCCCGTATGTCTCCACTAAGGCCTTACCTGCCGCGTAATCGCCTTCAGATTTGATGCGCTGCACTTCTCTCAGAAGTTGTCCAAAAAGCACCCTAAGCTTGCCAAAATCATTGACCTGCACATAGGTTTTGCCGTCTTTCTGTAGTAACTCAGTAACTTTCTCGGCTAACCCATGCTCATAGACCCATCTAGCAATGAGCTGGCGATTACGCATGTGGGCTTCTTCAATATTTTTCCCTGGCTCAATACGTGTCAGCTGTAAAAAGAGACCGTTGGTCATATACTGCACATACTCTGCTTTTACAACATCTGTACTAGGTGTCAGTCCAAGATCCACAAGATGCTGATCGCCAATAAAATAAAGAGCTACCAGATCAGCCCTTGCCTCTTCCAGAGTGCTAGCATAACCCTTGAGTGTCTCATGTGGCGTACCAACACCCGGCTTCAAAATCCCTGAAGCATGACCGACCACCTCATGTAAACCAGTCGTCAGCTTGTTTACTAACTCACCATGCTCATCGAGCCACTTTTGTTGCTCAGGCAAATAAAACTCTTTGGCAGCTCCTGAAGCCTTGCGTGCTCGATCATAAGCATCTTCTATATTGCGCAAAGAAACTGATTTTGACCCATGGGCAGCACGCAGCCAATCAGCATTAGGAAGATTGATGCCAATAGGCGTCGCTGGCGAAGAAGCACCTGACTCCATCGCTACAGTGATTACTTTATAAGAAACACCCACAACATCGTTTCTTTTATACTGAGCGTCGATAGGAGAATTTTTTTCAAACCAACCTGCTTCATGACTCAAGACACCAAACTTTTTAGTCAGATCAAGATCCTTAAACGACACCACTGACTCATAAGTCCCTGTATGGCCTAAGGGATCATCATAAGTTTCAATAAAACCATTAACAGCATCAACTACTGACTCCGTATCCTTAAGCCAAAGAATGTTATAACGATCAAAAGCGCGCAGATCCCCTGTTTCATAGTAGCGAATAAGCTCTTCAAAAGCCTCGCGCTGCAGTGGTGACTGGGCAACCGTCGTTGCTTTTTTTAGCCAATAGCAAATCTGTTCAATAGCTTTTGAGTACATGCCACCAATTTTATAGGTCTGAGGACTAACTTTGCCATCTTGTTTGACGAGCTTGGTATTAAGACCATAGCTGATTGGAGTTGCATCCTTGATATCTGTAATGCTCTTGAAGTAATCGGTAACCTCGGCTTGAGTCAACCCTTCAAAGAAGTTAACAGCTGAATGAGCTACTTGGTCGACGCTTGAATCAAGATTAACTTTCTTTGCAGCAATCATCGGATCATAAAGAATAACCGCTAACCGCTGACCCAAAGCTTCTTTGCTCTCACCCTCGGCAGTTGGAAAGGACTCTGATGGTGTAGCGTGTACAAGCTGAAGAAAGTAATCTTGAGGCATTTGCGGTATTAGCTTGTCGCTGCCATAGTGATGGTGGATGCCATTTGAGAACCATACACGTTTGGTGTAGATCAAAAAATCCTTGAATCGCTGGTCGTTTCTATCACCAGGATAGTGCTTAACTATTTCTTCTAAGGTCCGACGGATTGTTAAGTTGTGTTTGAAATTCTGATCCCATGTGATATCACGCCCTGCAAGAGCAGCCTGGGATAAATAGTAGATCAGCTCCTTTTGTTGCAGGGAAAGGTTCTCAAACCCCACAACGTCATAGCGCAAAATCTGCAGGTCATGAAAACGCTCTAGAGCCGGCGATAGATTTTCTTTTTGTTGTTTACTTTTCATAGTTTTCTGACGTCCTCCCCAAATAGCAACAATCGCTACCCCGATAAACACCGCGGGTAACCAATGTAATGTTTTCACAGACACTCTCCTTTTTTCTACTTATTACAGCAAGAAAGCAAATTGGCCTAGTGGAACCAGCCTCGCTGATAAGGTGCAAGCGTATTGTGCTTCTGCATGCCGATACTGGCAATAGTATGTTGCCACATTTCATCATCTGGGCAGGAAAAAACAATCTCTTTATTCAATGGCGCCTGAATCCAAGCGCCATTGCGAAACTCTTCTTCAAGCTGCCCAGCAGCCCAACCTGCGTAGCCAACTAGAAGCTTAAATTGATGATCTGCACCAAAAAGGCTCGCTGACTTCACAGAACTTACCATTTGCTTTAACGTTTCTTGGGAAGCAGAGAGGCAAACACCAGGAGCTAACTCACGCTCCAAGTCGTTGCGCTTTTGATTGTGCAGGATAAACCCAGAACTAGAGTCATTAGGGCCGGCGTTCCATACAGGAATGGTAGGGACGGCATCTTCAATGTCAAACGCTAAGACCTCGCTTAAGGTCATATGACTTTTATTATTAATGACAAATCCCATTGCCCCTGAAGCATCATACTCTACCATCAAAATAACAGCATGTTTGAAATTGGGGTCACGCAACTGAGGTGAAGCGGCTAACAAAAAGGGTACCTGAAGATTAATGTCCACCGAAGCCTCCCTTAGTGAGTCCAATGCTGGTCCATAAATGCCTTTGGCAAATCCAAACCCTGGGCATACTCTTTATCTAAACCGATAAAACGGACGCTCAAAAATGTTTGTACCCACTCTGAACCCGTCAATATAAGCTCACGCCAAGGCCCATCAGCAACGATTTTTTCTTCGTGTATTATTATAACTCTTTCAGCAAAGCGAATAGCAATTTCGACATTATTAGTTGCCACAACCAAGGTTCGCTCATGCTTGTCGCGAGCCAAATCTAAAATCATATTTAAAATAATAGTAGAAGTCACCGGATCTAAACCGGAGGTAGGTTCATCAAAAATAGCTAAATCCGGCTCGGTGCATAAAGCTCTGGCAATACCTACTCGACGTTTCATACCCCCTGAAAGCTCATAGGGGTACATGTTGCCAGTACGACTGAGCTTGACCGCTTCTAAAAGAGACTCCACTTTCTTTTCCATCTCAGAAGCGGTGAATTTAGTCATGTGCTCCATTGCAAAGATTAAATTCTCTCGCACTGTCATAAAATCAAAGAGTGCCCCTTGCTGAAAGGCAACTCCAACTCTAGTCATCAGGGCAATACGTTCTTCCTCAGATAGAGCATAGATATCTTGGTTAGCGAGGAGACAGCTACCCGTATCGGGAGGCACAAGACCTACAGCGATTTTAAGCACGGTGGTCTTGCCACAGCCACCTGGACCAAGGATGCTAACTTTTTCGCCTTGGTTAATTTTGAATGATAAGTTTTTTAAAATCGAATGGCCTTGGAAAGCTTTACTAACAGCTCTAAATTCAATCAAGATTTTCTCCTTTTGTTAAGCCTAGCAGGATTGCTAAGCGATAGCAAGAAGGTGGGGTTACTAGACAGGGCTACCGCATCTAAATTGCCTTGACGACTAGAAAGCAACGCAAGGTTTGGAAAAACCATGCGACTGGTTTCCAAAAAAGCCTTCTTGGGAGAAACCAGCTGCGCAGTTCTCGCCCAAACCCTCATCCTTACTGTTGCTAGACAGGACCCGTATGGAAGGCCGATGCATTGATTTAGATCTCTATCACAGCTGCTGGAAGCGATTTAAAGAAATTTTCCTCAAGCGGGTAAAAATTTATTTTACATTCCCCTGTAAATTGCTTATGTTTTGCGAGAAGAATGCAAAGTAGAAAGGGCCCCTTGTGGATGACCAAAAGCTTCGTACCTCGCGGCTACCTGGGTTCTATAGCCTCCCTCTTGCTGAGCGTCTCCATATAGCCGCTGAGTTTTCTGGGCTATCACGCACCGATCAAGAGGCAATCTTTCAGTTCAGCTCGCTCTCACAAGAGCTCACCGATTCTTTTATTGAAAATGCCGTAGGGACCTTTAGCCTCCCCTTAGGTATTGCTACCAACTTTCTCATTAATGGGACAGAGGTTTTGATTCCAATGGCTATAGAAGAGAGCAGTGTCGTCGCTGCTGCTAGTCATGGAGCTAAGCTAGCCCGCTGCGGCAACGGCTTCGCAACCTCTTCAAGCGCACCCATTATGGTTGGTCAAGTTCAAATTTTCTTGCCAAGTCTTGCCCAATCTTCCTATGAAACCATTTTAGCACAGCACAAAGATGCACTTATTGCTTTTGCCAATCAAAACCATCGTTCCCTCAATAAGCGAGGCGGCGGCGCTAAAGATCTATCCTGGTACCCTATTCCAGAGATACAAAGCTTGATTCTCAAGTTGCATATTAATACCTGCGATGCGATGGGAGCCAATATCGTTAACACCATGTGCGAAACACTGGCAACACAAATGCCTATACTTTTTCCACAGTGTGAAGTAGGCCTTCGCATTTTGACCAACCTCTCAGACCAACGCTTAGCTCGAGCCGAAGTCTCTATTCCAGTAACAGCCTTTAACACAAAAGAAGCAGCAGGACGCGATGTCGCACAGAGAATTGTCCGCGCCTGGGAATTTGCCTGGCACGATATCTACCGTGCTAGCACCCATAATAAAGGTGTTATGAACGGTATTGACCCTGTGATGATTGCCACAGGCAACGATTGGCGAGCTATAGAAGCTGGAGCTCATGCTCACTGTGTCAAAGAAGGAAAATATCGCCCAATGACTATTTGGCGTATCGGCCCTTCTGGTAATCTTGATGGTAGTATCGAGATTCCTATGGCTGTAGGAACTGTGGGTGGCGTTACTCGCTTACACCCCACAACTAGAGCTGCATTAAAGCTGATGGGCAACCCTGATGCTCGCAAACTTGCAGAAATTGCCTGTGCCGTGGGTCTTGCCCAAAATCTATCAGCGCTTCGCGCTCTTGCTTCAGAAGGCATCCAGCAAGGGCATATGAATTTGCACCAAAAGAATTCCGATTTACATCGACAAAACCTAATTTAATCGTGAGGTTTAAACACCATCGACGCTTCTTATCTAGCTGTTGATCTAGGAAATGTTACCCTACTAGCTGGCGATGAGGCTAAGTTTTGTTTTCAACTAAAACGCCCACCGCTGCTCTTACCCGAGCTCTTTTATATCGATGACGCTATCATCCACAAGAGTCAAGAAGCTTCGATGAAGTGGGCTAAAAATCTTGGTCTTATCAATAATCAGCAGGCTGAACAAGCCATTGCGCGAAGCAAATTTGCCTTCAACTTTCGCTTCAGCATCCTCAATACGGTAAGCGAGAAGTTACGCAATCTTGTTACTGATATTACTAGCTGGTACTTTTATGTGGATGATGTTTTAGATGAAATCTCACAGCAGACAAAGCTAACAACAACTCAAGTAATACAGATCGTTGAAGTCCTAGTAGATATCTTACATGAAAAGCGCCAGAGCACTAAAGATCTACCACAACTTTCTTTTGGCGATGCTCTATTTGGTGAAATCTATAACCAAGTGTGTTCTGCCACTTTGGATATCCAAGCACGCATCAAAGATGTCTCTGCTAGTTATTATCAAATCTTTTGCCAAAACTTAGCTCAATGGTTGCAAACAGTGCCTGTCGAATTTGAGATACATCACCAAAAAAAGCTGCTTCAGGAAGCAGCTTATCTTAGGCTACGAGGCTATAATATCGGCATGATCCCTCAGTATGACATGGCTGCTATTATCAATAGTTTGCCCAATTATTTTCAGCAAGATCACTTTTTATGCACAGATCGCCATCTAGGCATCATGTTAGTTGTCATGCAAAATGATCTCATTTCTCTTGCTAAAGAGCTTCGTCATACCGACGAAGATCGTGTTAATAATTGGGTCTTAGCTCGTTATCGTGCTTTGCGCCAAGCAAAGGTTGCAAACCCCTTGCAACTAGCTGTGAACTTATGTGTGACAGAATACAATCAAGAGGTCGAACGCTGGGAAAACAGCATTGCTACTCGCAATTTTCCTGATGAGCAAGCTACAATGATCGCTGCAATTTATTTTAACGGCGTACAAAGTAACCTCGATTGGCACGTCGGCAATGAACGCTATTTTTGTCTTAGCAATTGACTATATGAAAGACTCACAAGTTAATATCTGGGGTTGCCGCTAACTTTCCCCTTGCTAGTTTATAAAGATTCTGGAATAGTACTTCCGCTAAAACAACACACCAAAATACAGGAATTCAATAAAGTGTTCAACCTTTTGAAAACAGTCAACGTCTTTTTTATTCTTCTCGTTAGCACTGCTGCTATTGGAGCTGATACCAATAGCACAGAGATAGTCTATCACTACCAAAGTAATGATATCAAAACATGGGTTGCGCAACATCATTTCGATAAAGAGTCGCTTGTAATTTTTGATTGGGGCGGTACGCTTGTCGCTTCCAGCCCCTTTAACTATCTTGATATTTATAATGCAAAAGAAATTGTGAAAAATCTGTTAGATGAAGGTATAAAAGTAATAATCCTTACTTCAACCCTAGAGCTAGGTAATTGCCCTCCCCTCTGGCTACAACTCGTTACCATTGTAGGTGAAGAGAACCTTATCAAAATGTCAACACAGTTTGATAACACTAGACTGGCTTATCCAAATGGCGCTATCGCTCTAAGAGTAAAGGAATGGTGTACAAACACTGCGATAACTTTTCTGCAAAGGGGCGGCGTTTTTTTCAATTTGCCTTTGCCACCAAGTGACGAAGGCAACAAAATGGAGTGTCCAAAACAAGAATATTGTCCATTAGCAACCGTAACAGGCATAATTCAGCTACTAAATAAAACCACGCTAGTGCGCGACGTCTATTTTTTTGATAATCAGCCCAACAATTTTTCCCCATTTGAATCCGCTGATAAAAAATTAGATTCTAATCAAAAAGCCTATTTATACGCAATTTCTGAGACTAAACTACATTTAATTGAAGCATCTATTAAAGAGAAGCATGAGGATTTAATGAACAAAATAATGGATAATCAATTCGATGACGAGTCAGGAGAAAAGCCCAATGACAAGTTAGAAAAAGAGTTCGATGACGAGTCAGAAGAAGCGTTCACAGCTAAACGCCCAAGACTAGATCGGCTTTAACCTCTTCCTTCAGCATCATCAATTTCTTGGATCGTTATTCTGCCGATGACGCTATCATCCATAAAAGTCAAGAAGCTTCAATAAATAGGCTAAAAATCTTGATCTCATCAATAACCAGCAAGCAGAACAAGGCTATGGATAACTTTTTCTCTTGCTAATTTATAAAGATTCTGGGATGTTGCTTCCGCTAAAATAATCAGCGCACTAAACTGTAAGGATTCAACAAGTGTTCAACCTTTTGAAAACAATCAACATCTTTTTTATTCTTCTCATGAGCGCTGCTGCTATTGGTGCTGACGCCAACATCACAGAGAGAGTCTTTTATTACAAAAATAATGATATCAAAGAATGGCTTGCGCAACGTCATTTTGATAAAAGCTCACTTGTAGTTTTTGATTGGGGCAATACGCTTGTTGCTACTGGCCGCATTGGCTATCTGGATGTTTATCATGTAAACAAACTTATAAATGGTCTGTTAGATACGGGCGCAAAAGTGATAATCCTTACTTCAAACAAATCGATATTTACTTTGCCTTCTCTCTGGATGCAAGTTGTTACCATTATAGGTAAGGATACCCTTGAAAGAATGTCAGCACAGTTTGATGATAATACAATGCTAAAAGATGATCCACAAAATGCAATCTCTATTGAACAAGATAAGGAATGGTCTCTTCCAAACTCTAAAATAAATTTTTGGCAACGGGGCGGCGTCTTTTTTAGTTCGTCTTCGCAAACAATCGCAGGGGCTACATTAAGCATCACGATCGGCATAGCTCATCTAGTTAGTAAAGCACAAGAAGTTGCAAATATTTATTTGTTTGATGATCAGCCCAATACATTTTTGCCATTTACGCTCCTTACTGGACCTAATAAGGAAAGTTTCCAAAACAGATATTTGTTGGCCAGAATGGCTGACACTAAGCTACATTTAATTGAAACATCTACTGTAGAGACGGTTAAGCTTTTAGAGAAGCAAATATCAACAAACAATCAACAAACCGAAAAAGCGCCTGATGAGTCTAATGATGAAAACACAGCTAAACGCGTAAAGCTAGACCTGCTTAAACCTTTTCCACATTAGCATCATCTGTTTCCTAAGCCGTCGTTTGAAGCTAGTCTTCCGAAATGCAGCAGCATCCGCAGGAAAATGCGCCGGCAGAGCTACAGTAAAAATAGTCCCTGAATTTTGAGCGTAGCCTTCTTCTCTACATCGTGATTTGACAGAAATTTCTCCACCCATTTTTTCAACTAAAAACTTAACATTAGGTAGACCAAAACCAGTACCCTTATCTCCTGATAGCCCTGTCCGCGAGGTCATTTCATATTTTTCAAAAAGCTTGGTTACTAAATCTTTAGGAATGCCTATACCAGAGTCTTCAATATGGATCAAAATATGTGGTTCTACTAATTCCAAAGAAACACGTACAAAACCCCCAGCTGGGGTGAATTTAATCGCATTAGAAATAAGGTTAGCAAGTACATTATCAGAGACAACAGATGGATCAGCAAAAGCAAGGAAATTATCAGGATCTCCTTGTGGAGGGAGCATTTCAATTTGCACTTCTTGGCGTCGTGCATGTGTTTCAAAATCAACGATAGCTTCCTGACAAGCTTTGACTAAGTCCACAATCTCAACATGCATATGTTTTTTGGAATTCTTTAGTGCCAAAAGCCTTCTTGAATTTTCAGAAATCCTATTAATCTTATCTGTAGCGCGAAGCACACGATCAACACATGCCATGTCCATCGCTTCTTTTTCTTTTAAAATCTGCGCAGAACCCATGATGACAAAGATATGGTTATTGATGTCATGATTGAGGATACGTAGCAAGGATTCAACATTTTCTTTTTCGATTGCCAGTCGTTCTAAATAGCGTTTCTCAAAGTAAAGAAAGATATTTGCTAGTAGAGTTAGAAAAACCAAAATAACCAAGAAATTAAACAGCGCTACTACTGAAACAACACGGTAGTAGCAAACAATGACAGTAAGAAGACAACCAATACCACAGGTAAAAGTCACATGCTTACGGTCAAGGCTAAGAGCAACAATAACAGTTCCAACACCAAAATAAGGCAAAATAAGTGTATTTATTCCGTCATATAGCAAAGCTTCAGAAAAAATAACAGAGTAGCCCACAGCAATAACACTACCGACCATATAGGACATATTTTTAACGTGAAAGCTGGCAATAAGAATGAGGAACCAAACTAAGCCACATAAAATCCACATCAAGGAGCGTAAATCCTGATCCCCCGCTGCAAAATAAGCATAACAAGCAGATACCAAAATGCCTGCAACACTTGAACTAACAACAATCAAGTGCTTGGTTTTGGCTCGTTCATCTGAAAGATCCAAATCGCTCAAACTCACTCCGAAAAACTTACCACAAGGGATGCTAACTAGTCGCTGGCGCGAAATTTACGAACGATCGCTAGTAAAATTTAAAAATGGCATAGCGGCAATAAAATTGCGGCGCACGGTTAAGAGCGTTTTTGCAGCCAACTTCGCCATTTTTGAATTTCGCGTCAGCGACTTAACTATCGGCTTTTTTTAGTAAAACATGAGATCAGAAATCGAGATGAGACTAAAGGTAAGCCTCGAAGAATGCAACCAATTTTGACGCATAAGCCTCTTTATACTCCAAAGCTGTTCTGACATGACCCGTAGCATCAGAAAGCCAAAGTTCAGACTTTATTTGTGGATTATCCTTTGCAAAACGCTCTCTTAAGGATAAAGCATCTTTAGCAAGAACTACGGTGTCCTTCTTGGAGTGAACAAAAAAGATAGGTGCTTTGATATCTGAAACTACATCAATAGGATTTTGCATGCCGACATCAACATCAGGTATATGACGCATCCAAAAGACGACCAAATCTTGCATAAAACGAGGGATGCCATCTTTTGTCAGCTGCAAAACCACTGGCTCAGTAGTATATGCAAACGATGAGTCAACAAACACCGATCGAATACTAGAATGGCCTAAACGAAAGTCTTTAGCCGCAGCATGGATAGATGAGGCTGCCCCCATAGAAGAGCCCCAGATACCAATGCGCTCAGTATCAATACCAAAGCTTTGCGCATGCTCTCTTAGAAAGGCAATAGCTGCTAAAATATCATTGCTTTCAAGATAGCCCAGTGTTACTGGCTTTTTATCCTGGGAACTACCGTGATTACGAAGATCAATAGTTAAGACAGCAATATTATGCTTGCTAAGAGGTAGGGCGACATTGCCAAGGATCTTGGGATCTCCCATATTAGAGTGGTGACCATGGACCAAAATGACTACCGGAATTTTGGTTTCGCTATTAACACGATGCTTTGGGGAAATAAACCAACCAACTAAACCCACTCCATCCTCTGAAGAAAAACTCACATCTTGATAAGAAAGATCATAGGCTTTTGGCGTTGTCTTGTAAGAATGATGGCGCGAATAGAAGAGATAATGAGTAGCAGCCACAAAAGTTCCAACAGGCATGACTGCAATCAGAACCAGAAAGACTAAAGCTACTCTTTTTAGAGTTAGAGCTCTTTGACGCAAAAAATTCACAGTGATTTTCCTTTAAATTCTTCTCTATTTGTAGCTAGAAACTTGGCTCAAGGTCAATCTTTTTGTCTCAGTTAACGGACCAGGGCTGTCTCATAGAAATTTAGTTGCTTTTTTGAAAGCAAGGAAGGGTCTGGGAAAACTGCGCAGTTTTCTCCCAAACCTTCATCCTTGCTGGATTTTAAATTTAGATAAGACAGCCCTAGTAAACGGACGTACTAAACATCTTCC
The DNA here is from genome assembly GCA_937896265.1 of uncultured Pseudomonadota bacterium. Lineage (GTDB taxonomy): Bacteria > Bdellovibrionota_B > Oligoflexia > Oligoflexales > Bog-1112 > CALBMD01. The sequence goes on along the minus strand of CALBMD010000281.1, from coordinate 5,050 downwards.
TTGCTGCGATTAAAATTTGGATGGCATAGCTTTATTCATGGGGTAGTGTTTTGCAATCTGCGATGGTAAAACATTCCATGAAAATATCTGAGGTGTAATTTTGCAACTAAGTTCAGACATCGCTATCATCGGTAGTGGCATTGCTGGCCTGTGGGCTTTCAAGAGATTATCTCAACAAGGGTATAACGTTACGCTCTTTGAACCTGAAGGTTTAGGAGGAACTCAAACTCTTGCCTCTCAAGGCATGATTCACGGTGGCCAGCGGTATGCCCTCACAGGTATAGCTTCACAGCACGCTTTTGACCTCAAAGCTATGCCTGCTATTTGGGGCGCTTGTTTGCAAGGAGGCGGCCTCATTGATCTAAGCAAGGTCGAGGTGCTCTCTGACAGCCAGGTTATTTGGGCACCAGCAAGCTTTGTCTCTAAAGTGACAGCCTATGTTGCTTCAAAAAGCATGGCTTCAACAGTAAAAGAATTAAAACCAAAGGAGTGGCCACAGGTTTTTCAGGACTCCCCCCGTAATGCTAAATCAACGGTTTATGAACTTGGTGAAGCAGTGGTTGCTGTCAAGTCGCTTGTGAGAGAACTCATAGCGCCATTTAGTCACAAAGTGGTCCATGCCCGCTTTGAAACAATGCAGGTAAATGGCTCGGAAGTCCATGGACAGTTTCGCACGCTTGATAACAACGTGGTCACTTGCCGCGCCCAAGCCTTTTTGTTTGCAGCTGGCTGCGGGAACGAACACGCGCTAAAACAGATCCCAAATGAAGCGAAGGTCTTTGCTACCCAAAGGCGGCCTTTGCGACAGGTTATGGTTAAAGGCATGAAGTATCCTCTCTATGGGCACTGCATCACCGCAGATCCACGCCCTCGTGTGACGATAACAAGCCACCTTGATCCTGAAAACCCTTCCACCTTTATCTGGTATTTAGGCGGTATTGTCGCTGATAAGGGAGCCTCTATGAGCGAGGCTGAGACTTTGGCTCTCGCTAAGAATGAACTATCCGAGCTTTTTCCTGAGCTTGGATGGCAGCACCGCTTATGGGCTAGTTGCTTTGTCGATAGAGCAGAGCCTTATGCCAGCGAAGGTTTCTTTAAAAGCGCTCCAGAGCTTTATGCTCGTGGTCGTGTCGCTGTAGCCTGGCCAACCAAGCTAACGTTTGCTCCCGCCTTGGGTCATGAAGTAGAAACTTGGATCAGTAACCTAGGACTAGAAAAGACACATGACAGTACAACCACTTTGCCCACGCCCATAAAGCTAGGGAATTATCCCTGGGAACATACTAAGTGGCAGCAGATTGACTAAGAAAAGGATGAGAATATGAAACCGATAACTGATTATCGTCTCTTTGCAGCGACAGGTGATAAGCTTTCCGCTATGGGCCTTGGCAGCGTTAAATTTGGCCGCAACCATAACATTAAGAATAAGAGTGGCGAAGGTAAACCGCTACCTAGCGATAAGGTTTTAGATTCCCTGCTATCTCAAGCATTAGAGCTAGGTATTAACGTCATCGATACTGCGCCCGCATATGGCACAAGTGAAGAACGTCTTGGCCAGCTTTTAGGAGCAAGGCGTGAAAGATTTTTCTTGATGTCAAAAGTAGGTGAAGAATTTGATGGTCAACAGTCGAACTATGATTTTTCTCCAGCTCATGTAAAGCAAAGTCTAGCCCGCAGCCTAAAGCGGCTCAAGACAGACTATTTAGACTGCATTTTAGTTCATTGCCGAGGCAGCGACTACCAGGATTTATACGAAAGTCAGATCTTTGCCACTTTGAACGAATGTAAAAAACAAGGCCTCATCCGCAGCTTTGGCGCTTCTATTTATAGCGAAGCAGCATGCCGCTATACACTTGAACACGCCGATGCAGTCATGATTGTGTACAACATTAAAGAGACAAGCAACGCTTCTCTGATCAGTGAAGCTGCAGCTATGGGTAAGGGTGTTTTTGTAAAGAAAGCTCTTTGCCAAGGGTTTGCTGAAAACACACGTAGCTGTTTGGATTTTGTCTTGGCAAATGCCCATGTAACATCTGCTATTTTGGGGACAACAAACATCAATCACATGCAAGATTGGGTCAAAACTATCTAACGCTGTAAGTCCCGACAAATCCACTTTTGCCCAGCTAACAGTGATGATGACTCGGCGCTAGATCTCTGCTACCTAAACGAGACAATCAAAGTTTAGCGGCCAGGTCCTTAGCATCTAAGGCGTGCCTTCTCCAATATGGGAAAAATCCTGTATCTTGATAGATTTCCAGAACCCTCTCCCTTAGCTCAGAAAAGTCTTGCCCACCGTTAGCAAACTCTACCAAAGCTTTGAGATAGCAAGGGACAGTCTTCTTGAAAGGGCTATAAATGTTGTCATACCAGAAGCCATGATTGTGATCCCATTCCTCTTTGAGATTAATCAAAATCGCCTGCGCCAGCAGGTTCTGGCCCGCTGAATCAGGCTTTACCTTGGTATAAGCGTCTAAGAGCTGGCTGAAGGTAAAAGTAATTGGAATATTGATGGACGACGTATTGATTTTAGCCGAAATCTTCAAGCTAGCAGGAGCTTTGGGAAGAAGTAGCGCCCTGCCGCTCAATACTGAGAGAGCTTCCTCTAGGTTGATCGGAGTCGAGGCCATGGGTTCGAGATCAATCATTTCTATCTGCTTTTTTTGCCAGAATTCCGCTCCAGGATCGAGGTGAATGCTAGCCCTTCCTGTAAGGCCTCCGAGGTTCTGAAGGGTTCCAACCAACGAAAAAAGGACTACCCCACTGTCTAAGGCGTTTTGGTTTAGTTCCAGTCCCAAAGAAGCTACTACTACAGCACTTTTTTCATATCTACCCATCTCTGAATCCCAGGTTTTACGATAGGTGGCCTCATAGCTTTGCTTCGCTAACTTCTTAAATGTAGCTTTAAAGCCATCGGAGGCATCATCAAAAGCACGTTCCCAGCTACTTTTATAGACTTTTAGAGCCGAACAGGCGGCAGCATAGGCTCTGCCATCATTTACCGCGCTTAGGTATTCATCTTGAGTAGCATGGTAGGCAGCCATTTCTTGAGTAAAACCTTTTTCAAACGGCTCCTTGAACACCCCTTCTATATCCTCAGGTAGCAAGAGGTAATATTGATTCAATAAAGAGATATTGTCTGTGCCTTGCAACCATGCGTTAAAAACCGAGTCAAAAGGAGAAGAGCCTGTCAATTTATTAACACTACTAATATTGCTAACATTGAAGAGGCCCGCTCCAGCTTGCTTGCATTTGTTAGTGAACTTATCCACCTCACTCTTCAGTTTTCGATATTGCGTTGAGTTACTAGCCGCTAGGAAACGGTTAGGAATATCCAAAGCAGGAAGTTCTAGGTCGGATATCTCATGATTCAATTGGGCTGCTCTAACGCTTTGAAGGCGAACTTTGAAAACCTCTTGTATGGCGCGGTTTTTAGCTAACCCAACAACATTAACATCCACAAGGGCGTTTTTAGCTCGGCTGAGCGCTTCGCTTTTCCCGTCCTTATCTCCCTGAGAGTGAAGACCAGCTGCAGCAAGAAAAGCGACTGCTACGAAAGCAAATTCCGCTCCTGCTCCTAATGAATGATTTAAGCTCATTCCACGGAGGAAAGCATCCGAGTACTGAACCGCGCGGGCAATACGCCGACCCTCTGCAACCGCTTGTTTTGAGAGATGTTCAAGTTCAAGAAGCGTGAAAACTTGGTTTTGGGGTTTATAAACCGCAAAAGATTGACTGTTAGTCATCAAAGATATTACAAGAAAAAAAAGGGGGGATCTATTTTTCATCATTTACCTATAATATAGCGTGGTCTTGTCGAAGGTATAGCCGCTATCCATGGAATTTGCAAGCCTCCCTATAGGTGGTCAATTAGGTAGGCGACTAATTTTTCGCTAGTGCATCTTAACAGCTTTTTTATCGCTACTGTATGAGTGTGATCTTTTTAGGTTTTTTAAGGCCAAAGGTCACATTTGTTACCGACGGATTTGAAAGTAACGTGCTCAGATTTAAAAGCCATTTCGCATATACGTCGATAGATACAAGGAAATATCATATTGAAATTTTGGTCTAGGGTTGGTAAATTCCTTTTCCAAAACTCCTTAAAATTTAAGCATGTAAATTTAACTCAATCACCCTTCAACAAGTGGAGTTTCTTATCGCTCAGCAACAAGAAAAAAGTGTACTAACAAACCCATGGTTTATCATTGGGTTAGGAGCTGTTTTTTACGCTTTTCAATTTATTATTCGGGTTTCACCAGCAGTCATTTCGAGCGAGCTTAGAACTGAGTTCGATATGAACGCGACTTTATTAGGCACCTTTAGCTCTATCTATTACCTAACTTATTCCTTAGCGTTAATACCTCTTGGTTTGCTGCTCGATCGTGTTGGGCCGCATCGCGTGTTTCCAATATGTGCTTTCATTCTGTCGACTGCGGTTGCGATCTTTTCTTTCACTTCCAATTTTTATGTGGCCTGTATACTGCGCATGCTGATAGGGGCAAGTGGGGCGTGTGGATTTCTTGGAACCATTAAGCTTGGCACACTTTTAATTAAGTCACGTCATTTTGGTCAGGTTGTCGCTTTGGCAACCGTCTCTGGAATATTCGGTGCAGTTTTAGGCAATTTGCCGATGCGTTATTTGTTTACACAAATCGGTTGGCGCAATGGGATGCTTGTTTTAGCAGGTTTTGGTTTTTTCTTGACTGCTGCGCTGTATCGTTGGTTGCAGGCAGTCAGTGTAGCAAGTGCCAACGCCGAGCAACGCCAATCAATAAGGAAAGATTTGCGTTTAGTTCTTGGCAATAAGCAGATCTGGCTTGTTGGTATCTATGCAATGTTAATGTATTTGCCCATCACAGTGATTGGCGATTTGTGGGGAATCCCGTTCATTAGTCGCGCGTATGATTTGCCTAAAGAAGCAACGGCAATGATTGTGTCGGTGATGTTTATTGGTGTGTTGTTGGGTAGCCCAGCCTTTGTCTTTATATCGAACTGGCAAGAAAGTCGCAAAGTTCCATTGATAGTTGGTGGTATAGCTGCTTGCATTGCC
>CALBMD010000280.1 GCA_937896265.1 uncultured Pseudomonadota bacterium | reverse complement strand
CAACAAAGGTTGTACGAGTTTAAAGTCTCCAGAAATAAGGGGTTGACCCGGTTGAGATAAAAAAATCCCTAAAAATCAACCCAGCCGAAAATTGAAATTCCTATAGGGCTTGAGAACATTTACAAGAAAATGGAAGAAGGTGCCTTCCTGGAATATGTCCAGATCATCGACGTTTTAGAGCTGGCCCATGGCCCCTTCCAAAATATTGAATACCAATTTAACCATGGCGTCCTAACGCATTTTATTTTTCTCGGTATTTCGAATCAAAAACAGTTGGCGAAATCCAGGGAGCTTTTCTCAGGGCACTATCCAGTGTGGGAAATACCCCATACTCATGATTCGGATTTAGTTATTCTAGAGTGGGAGATGATCTTTAACCACTTTGTTAACAACTGGATTCGGTTGAATGGAATTGATCAAGTGGAGTGGTATGGTAAGGCTCGCCAAGGCATCATCTATGACTTGGCTCAATAGCCCTATCTACCCTAGTACGAGGGGAGAGTCGAGAGTGTCATATTCTTCGCATCGATGGGATGAATGACAAATTTGACAAAAATATTTTTCTTATTTTTTACTGTTGCAACTAGGTTAAATTCTCCTTCTATTTGCATAGGTGTCATTGTCAAAGCGGTGGTCGCAGCACCATTGGTTGCGTCGTCATCCACGTTGTCTCTATTCTCCCAGGTCTCCTCAAGTGGTCCTTGAATCAAGTTTGCCAGCGATGGGGGGCCAACTTCTCTATCAAAAGTCGCATGAAACACTACATTATCATCGTCAAGGGCAATCCGGATATAGCCGTCATATTGCTTTTCTTTTCCAGCATCATCTTTGCCATGGATCATAGATGCATGCATTGCAATTCCTTTGCGGCAAATCGTTGTAACATCGCCATCTTCAGTTATCTTTTTAGTAAAGAAATAGGGGAACGCATAATTCTTCATAAATGTTTCGCTTGTAACTAGGTCGAGTAGCGGTTTCTGGATCGCATGCCGACCTCGCTGATAGTCCAGCTCAGAAACAGGTAACATTTCATATGGCCTTTTTGGTTGTCTAGCGTTGCTATCCCAATCAACAAAACCTCTAACTTTATCTTGATCGTTAGTGTCCCAGCGTAGCAAACGTCGGTGTAAAGAGATGTGTTCGAAAGGATAACCTTGAATTTCACTGTTTAGTCTTGTGAGAAATTTCGCAGGGGGAAGTTTAAACAATGCAGCAGACTGAACTGGGGCAGTAGATTGAACTGATGCTATATCATTCTTGTTTTTTTCATCGCCTTGAACTGTAGCTTGTTTCTTTTTTTCACCTTTGCTTTTTCGGTTATTTTCTTCACATGCCAACTGCTCGAGAAGAGCTTTCTCCGCTGCAGCGGCAATGGCTATTTCTTGGTCTTTTTTCGCTTTCTCATTTTTTCTTTTTATAGTTTCTGCCACTTGTCTAATACGATCAAGCAGCTCATCTAAGCCAACCGACGAAAAGTCTTCTGCGGTTAAAGTCTTAGAAATTTCCTGCCAGGACGTCACAACTATCCTAGAGATTTCATGACGTTCAAAAAATTTATCCGATTCTTTAGCTAGGTCCCTTTCAATCTTCTTTGATTTCAACCGTGTTAAAACAGCATCCCCGAACGTCTCTTTACCTTTAAAGTTTTCGAATCTCAATAAATCTTTTTTGGATGCATTGACAACAATTGGCTTATTATACCCCATCAGTGCATTACCAATTGTACGTGGAGATGCATTCTCTTCTACAAATAGTCTCTCAGCAACTATTCTACCTTTTAATTTTTCCTTGTCTTTATTGCTAAGGATTGCCGCGAGGTTCGCGCGACCTTGCGAACTGAACATTTCCAAGGTTGGAGTCTCTACTCCTGGCAAAAGCGAACGATACGAATCTAGAAAAATACGGGTTACTTCTTCGGCTGTGGGAAAATTCCACGTCATATACATATCGACAATTTTACCCTGATCTACAGGAGCAAAATGTCTGCCGGTAAAATAAAAATTACTCGGATTCTCAGCAACTTCAGCGAGGGCTTGGGGGGTTAAATACCAAAATACCTGAGCTGTTTGGTAGGAGACTAGTATTGATTTGCCTTCGATAAGCCTGACGTTAGCCTTCATCGACAAATTACTATATGAGCGATTCGCAAACATTTCTAGTTTCAGTTTTTCTACCTTTAAGAATCTCATGTAATCCTCGAACGCAAGCTTATGCCCCGGTCGAAGATCCACACGAGGGAACATATTTTGAATTCCGTTCATCAAAAAAGATAGTTCCGCTAGTTCCGCTGCTTTTAAGGTACAATTGGTCAATACTAAAGAAATAGCCCAAATCAGTGAAATGATAACCTTTTTCATAAATCTCCATTTTTTTGGCGAAATTGTCGGAGAACTTTATAGAACTTGCAGGCATAAGTCAATTTTCAATAGTCCTACCAAAGTAGGCTAAATGCCAAAAGCACCAGATCAAGCTAGCCCCCTATAAAATGTGGAGACTTTCTACTCGTAAATGATAAAAGAGATCATTCGAGGAAGAGAGACAATGCAAAAGTATTCAAATGAACTAAAAGAACAGGTAATTCAAGAAGTTATGGAGACAGGCAACATTTCGGTGGCAGCCCAAAAGCATAACTTGCCGACGACAACAGTCCATGGATGGGTAACTGGTCGAAAAAACAAGGATAAGATTAG
>CALBMD010000279.1 GCA_937896265.1 uncultured Pseudomonadota bacterium | reverse complement strand
TCTGGGAAAACTGCGCAGCTGGTTTCCCAGAAAGAAATCTCTTGGGAGAAACCAGATGCGCAGTTTTCTCCCAAACCCTCATCCTTGCTGGGTTTTAACTTTAGATAAGACAGCCCTGATGAAATGCCAAGAAATATCTATTTTTTGGTAGCCATCACCCTAATTTTTTCCTATGGTGGGATGTTCCCCAGGAGCTGTCTCATTTAAATATAAATGCTGTTGACTTTTTCAGAGCAAAGAAGAGCTTCTTGGGAGGAACCATCTGCAAAGTTTCCTCCCAACAACTCTCCCTTACTGTGACTTAAATTAAGGAGATTTATGATTGCTGCGACTAAATCAACTACAGAGATCACAACAAGTAACGTTGGCTTTCGCCCTTGGCTTATCGTAATTCTCGGTTCAGTTTTTTATGGCTACCAGTTCATTATCCGTGTTTCCCCAAGCATGATGACCGATGAACTCATGGGGGCTTTCTCCATCGATGCCACCTCTCTTGGCATTTTTACTTCTTGCTATTATATTGCCTATTCCATAGCACAAATCCCTCTAGGTATCATGCTTGATCGCATTGGGCCGCGTTTATTATTTGCTGGCTGTTGCGCTATTTTAGCTGCTGGTTGCCTCATCTTCGCAGAAACAAACAATCTCTATGTAGCCTGCTTTGCTCGCCTTCTCATCGGATTAGGAGCTGCTTGTGGCTTCATTGGTACCTTAAAATTAGGCACTATTTGGATCCCCGGGCATCAATTTGGCCGAGTGGTAGCTATTGCTGTCATCTTTGGCACCATTGGCGCTGTTCTAGGTGAAAGCCCGCTGGAATACTTGATCAATTCAGTCGGCTGGCGCGATAGTTTACGAATCCTTGGACTCTTTGGTTCAGTATTGACTGCTGTGCTTTTTGTTTGGCTTTCTAATGATAATCCAAAAATTCCCTATGTTCAGCCACCAACAAAAATCAGCTCTATGATCTCTGATCTCAAAGTTATTTGCTTTTCAGGTCAGGTTTGGTTAGTCAGTATCTACAGCATGCTTATGTATATGCCTTTAACCATTATTGGCGACTTATGGGGTGTTTCTTTCGTTGAACGCGCCTATCATATTCAAGAAACAGCTGCTGCAACTGTTATTTCAATGATGTTTATAGGTGTCTTTGTCGGCAGCCCAGTATTTGCAATACTTTCTGATGCGATGAAAAATCGCCGTTTCCCTTTGTTTATTGCAGCTTTTTTTAACTTAGTATTCTATGTCGTAGCCTTATACTCGCAATCTATTCCCATCATGGTGATGTATGTATTGTTCTTCTTAGTTGGCTTTTTCTTTGGCGGCAAATCCATTGGGTTTACTGTTGTCGTTGAGAGTATGCCCAAATCAATGAGTGGAGCTACCGTTGGCTTTGTCAACACTGTGATTATGAGTAATGGCATTCTTAGTCTGCCACTCATCGGCTGGCTGCTTGATTTCGGCAAGAATCATTATTATCCTGACAGTGGCGGCTATCTCTATTCAGTAGAAAACTTCCGCTTTGCTCTAGCAATTATCCCTGTAAGCCTTGCGCTAGCAACCTTGCTTGTTGTCTGGGTAAAAGATAGTTATCCTAAAGAACACCTTTTGCAAAAATAGAACATATAGGAGCCCCTATGACGGCTACCAAAAGACGCATCTTAATTACAACAGCCTTGCCTTATGCTAATGGCGATCTTCATCTAGGTAATCTATCTGAGCATATTATTACCGATATATGGAATCGATTCCAGAAGATGAATGGGCACGATAGCATTGCTATTTGTGCTGATGACACGCATGGCGCTCCTATCATGGTTGAAGCCCGCCGTTTAGGTGTCAAGCCTGAGGATATGATTGCTGGCACGCGACAAAAGCATATGGCTGACCTGGCTGAGTTTGACATAGTTTATGACAACTATGGATCAACGAATAGCGAAAAAAACCGCATTATTTGCGAAGAGATTTATGAAACGCTCAAGCAAAGCAATTTAACAGAAGTTCGTAGTCTACGTCAGTCTTACTGTGAACATGACAAGATGTTTCTTCCTGATCGTTTTGTTACCGGCACCTGCCCAAAATGCTCAGCACCCAAGCAATACGGCGATTCCTGCGACGTCTGCGGCGCAGTTTATAGCACAGTAGAGCTAGTGAGCCCAAGCTGCACGCTATGTGGCAATGCACCGGTTGAAAAAAGCTCGAACCATCATTTCATGAAGCTCACACAGTTTCGTGATTTCTTAAGAGACTGGGTGCCAGAGCATACTTCAAAAGCTGTTGCCAATAAGCTGAAGGAATGGATGGACGAAGACAAGTTACAAGACTGGTGCTTTACCCGAGACGCGCCCTATTTTGGGTTTGAAGTGCCTGGTTCTGACCAAAAGTACTTCTATGTTTGGTTTGACGCTCCCATTGGTTATATCTCTTCAAGCTGGGAATGGTGTGAAGCCAACAACCGAAAGCTCTCTGACTTTTGGCAAGACGATCACACTGAGATTTATCATAATATCGGTAAAGATATCATTTACTTCCATTGCCTATTTTGGCCAGCAATGCTCAAAGGCTCAAAATACCGCACGCCCAATGAGATTTGGGTGCATGGCATGCTAACTATCAATGGTGAAAAGTTATCAAAATCTAAGGGTACTTTTATCAATGGATCAACTTACCTTCAGTTTCTAAAAAAGGAATACCTGCGCTATTACTTTGCTGCCAAGCTAACAGATAGTGTCGCAGACTATGATTTAAACTGGGATGATTATGCTACCCGCGTCAACTCAGATCTTATTGGTAAAATTACTAATATTGCTTCCCGTAGCGCTCAGATGCTTCAAAAGCGTCTTGATGGCCGCCTAGGCGAGCTCGATGCAGAAGGGTTAGCGTTAGTACAACAAGCGCAAAGCCGTAGCAAAGATATTGCTAGTTTCTTTGAGAAGCGTCAATTTGCCAAGGCTATTATAGAGATCCGAACGATAGCAGATGAAACAAATGCTTACTTTGATCGCTATGTCCCCTGGAAGCTCATTGACCAAGATCTAGAACAGACACGCCGCGTCCTTACTGCTAGCTTGAATGTCTTTCGCATCCTAAGTGTTTATTTAGCACCGGTGTTACCATCTTATGCTACCAGGGTTCAGACATTATTTGGCGAAGGAGCTTTCACTTGGGCGAGCAGTCAAAAGATTATTACAGAAAAGACCTTAGCACCTTTTATACATTTAATTGATCGTGTTGATCCTAAGAAGATTGCTGAATTGACAGCGGAGACACTGAAACAGCAAGTTGCCAAGAAAGGACCTCCTGTGAAGGTTCAGGAAGAAAATACAGCTAATAAAAAGGGAAATTCTGAGATTAATATTGACGATTTTCTCAAGATTGATTTGCGCGTTGCGCTTGTTAAAACAGCAGGTCCTGCGGAAGGAGCAGATAAGCTCCTGCGGCTTGAGCTTGATATGGGGCCTGAGCTTGGTATCCGTAATGTTTTTGCTGGTATTCGCAGCGCTTATGAGCCCGAAGCTCTCGTAGGGAAGCTCGTTGTTGCCGTCGCTAATTTAGCGCCTCGTAAGATGAAGTTTGGCACTTCTGAAGCCATGATTCTAGCCGCAGGACCGGGTGGTAAAGAGATTTGGCTGATTAGTCCAGAGTCTGGCGCTAAGCCAGGGCACAAAGTTGGGTAGTAAGCCTTTGATTTTACAAGGCCTGCCCTTTATCTCCTCAAAAGTTTAGCTAGCATGACGAAAAGAGGGGCAGAGGGCAATCAGCATGGCAAATAAAAAAATTCTTATTGTTGATGACTCCGAGACTGTCCGCAAACGAATTAAAGCGTCGCTAGAAGGGAAAGCCTACACGATACTTGAAGGCGTCGATGGATTGGATGCCTTAACTGTCATTCAAGAGAATAAAAACATTGATCTGGTTATTACTGATATAAACATGCCGCGGCTTGATGGCATTAAGATGTGCCAGATGATTCATGAAAAGAATCTTCTGCCGGGAATCCCTATTTTAGCTTTGACTACTGAAATGTCTGGGGATTTGAAGAAAATTGGCAAAGAGTATGGGGTTGTGGCTTGGATTATTAAGCCGCTGGATCATAGCCAAACTGTCAATTTTATTGAACGGATGCTTGAATACCGAAAGCCTACATAATAGCCGCTTGCACCCTGGTCAAAAAAGTGAGAAAGCAAAATATCGCCGAGAGATTATTTAGGAATTGAACGATTAATCTAGCCCCATTGCTGCTTGTGCGTTTAAGTGAATTTTCATAAAAGCGTTTCCAAAATGATTGCATTTGATGCCTCTCATGTTAAGATGCCTTCATTTTAAAGGTCCGATTGATGACAAAATTTTGGGAAAGCATCTTTTGGAAGGTCTTTTCGTGCGCTTGCTTTGCAGGTATCAATGGCCTTGTTAGATATCTTTCTGGTGGCTCAAGCCTTCATTTGAGCCAAAAGCTTCCCATCCATACCATTATGTTTTATCAGCATCTTTTTGGCGCCTTGATTCTTAGTTTTTTCATAGTACCAAAGCTTTCACTTGCTCAGTTACGCCAAGCACAGCCTGGTATGCATCTTTTTCGGGTTGCTATTGCTGCTATTGCCATAGCTATCTGGAACCAAAGTCTAAAGCACATTCCCATGACGCAGGTGGTTGCGCTTAGTTTTATTGCGCCGGTACTTACTGTTTTAGGGTCTGTTGTATTACTCAAAGAGGATTTTAACTTCTATCGCAAGATAGCTGTTGCCTTAGGTCTCATGGGTAGCTTTATGATGACAAGGCCAGATCAAGGTATTGGCGCCACCAGCGAATATGGCTGGTATGTCTTGCTGCCTATTGGCGCCTCACTTATCTTTGCCAGTGACAAGCTAATCTGCCGCAAGCTTCTTATTGCAAACACGCCACCCATGTTACTAGCATGGTATCTCTTGGTCTTTTTAACGCCGATGTGCTTTTTTGCCAATGCAATTTTTGGTTGGGTAAATTTAACAAGCGATAATTTATTTTTCCTTGTTCTACTAGGGGTTTTAACAGCCTTAGCTCATCAAGCTTTTAGCAAAGCCTATTCCTTAGCTGAAGTTACTTTTCTTTTACCTTTTGGTGCTTCTAAAATCATTCTGTCAGCCTTTGTTAGTTTCATTGCTTTTGGTGAGTTTCCTAGGTCCTGGGATATGACCATTGGCGTGGTAATCATTACTATCAGTGCTATTATTCTGCAGCTCAAACCTAAGTCGAAGGCTCAACAAGAAATCAACTTTAAAGAGCTTAGAGCCTGATTTCTAGAGCGGTAAGATCATCCCTAAGTTTAATCCGAGCTGACTAAAGCTTGTTCCGCGCCACACACGTACGACTATAAGCGCAAGTCTAACGATAATTTGTAGGATCAATCACACCGGCCTTCACAAAACCTTCCTGCCGCAACTGGCAGGACATACACTTACCGCATTGCACAGCGCCACCTTCATAACATGTCCAGGTTTTCGCAAACGGCACCTGCAAACGCTGGCCCAAATTACAGATCTCTTTCTTGCCCAAGTCCGTAAACGGTACACAAAGACCAATCCGATTCATTGTGCCATGGATAGGCCGTCAAGCGGATTGCTGCGACCCATTCTGGGCGCGTATCGGGAAAAATCGCATTGTCATCCGCGTGATTTGCCAGACTAATTCGATCTGCTTTAACACTATCTGCATAGCCAATGAGAATCGAGGCAAATATTGTGTTGCGCTCAGGTACCACAACATTGTCTTTCGTGATTTCCCCTGCGCCTTTCATAAGGCCTGATTCCACCAACGAGGATAAGAAGCTAAGATCTACAACCTTCAAGGTCAATCCAAGCTCTTGGCAAATCGCTGTGGCAGCTTGGATTTCCATTTCATTATGCTTTGAAGGGTAGCGAAAGGCGATCGGAAAGACTTCATCGCCAAGATCGCGCAAGTGATAAAGTAAAACTGTGGAATCAAGACCGCCACTATATGACAAAACTGTTCTTTGCCCATGATATCTCCCTACTTCTCTAAAAATGAATGCCAAAATTTAATGATTTCTGAGACTCTTTTACTATATGTATCTGCTGCACCAGTTGGATTCTCTGAATGAAGACTATCCACCAGAGCTGTTAATGACTCTAAATAAACCGAGCTCACCAACGAAAGTCCAAGGCCACCAGTCGGAGAGCCAAAGCCTGCTGCATCTCCAAAAAGGAAGACATTGTCACCCATAGAAAATCTCTCTGCAGACACACGATCTACGATAAACTTCCCTGCCGCAGCATCGGTGACGATAATATCCTTATCTTCTTTAGGCAACGCAATTGGCAAGAAATTTTTCTCTAGCTGCAAGATCTCAAAAGCACTTCTCTGCAAACACTGCTGGGCACTCATCACCTCAAACTCGCCAGCAGACATCGTGCCATTGAGAAACAAATCGTGAGACTTTTCCCTAAAAACAGCAAACCCTACACTTTGATCGCTAGGACGATTCAACAAACTGATATGGTTCATCATCTGCTCTTTCGGGATCACATTATCCAACGAGATGCGGCAAGGTTGTTTCGAGTGCATCCATCAACCGTTGGGAGACTATTGGCTAGCTTTCAGGAGAATGACACATATTATCCTTAGCTTCAGCAAAAGAAGAATACAAT
>CALBMD010000278.1 GCA_937896265.1 uncultured Pseudomonadota bacterium | reverse complement strand
TCGCAAGGATTTGGCAAATATCATTGCTGAAATTCAAACAGATCTCGGCAAAAGACTGCGTGAACTTAAAGAGGCCAACAAGCTTGTCGAGATGCAAAGGCTTGAACAAAGAACCATGCAAGACATTGAAACTCTCGAACAGCTTGGTTTCTGTCCTGGTATTGAGAATTATTCTCGATATCTCTCAGGCGCTAAGCCGGGAGAGCCACCGCCTTGCCTTTTAGACTACTTCCCACCTGAGTATCTTACTATTATTGATGAGAGCCATATCACAGTGCCACAAATTAAAAGCATGCATCGCGGTGATCGCTCTCGCAAAGAAAACCTTGTTAACTTCGGCTTTCGTTTGCCAGCAGCGCTTGATAATCGCCCCTTAGACTTCGATGAGTTTTTAGCAAAATCAAAACAGATCCTTTATGTCTCAGCAACTCCTGGCAGCTACGAGCTAGAGGCTTGCAAAAAGCACATCACAGAACAGATTATTCGGCCAACCGGCCTTATTGATCCTCCTATCTTTATTCGCGACGCTAACACACAAGTCGATGATCTTTTAGGAGAAATTAAGAAAACAGCCGCACGCCAAGGCAGGGTACTAATCACAACCTTGACAAAAAAAATGTCTGAGGATTTGAGTAAATACTATGCTGAGCTTGGTATTCGCATCCGCTATCTCCACAGCGAAATAAACACCCTTGACCGCGCGGCCCTGCTTCGCGACTTACGTCAGGGCAGTTTTGATGTGCTTGTTGGCATCAACTTGTTAAGAGAAGGCCTTGATCTACCAGAAGTTGAACTTGTAGCTATTATGGACGCTGATAAAGAAGGCTTTCTACGTTCCCGCTCTTCACTGATTCAAACTGTCGGACGAGCTGCTCGCAACTCAAATGCTAAAGTGATTTTTTATGCTACAGCAACCACAGATTCTATGCGCGCTGCTATTGATGAGACCAATCGACGCCGCGAAATCCAAGCTGCCTTTAATCAAGCAAATGGCATTACGCCACAGACTATTGTTAAATCGCTCCCCTTGGACTTAATGGCTCTGCATCAGATGCAAGATCTTGGCTTAATGGCCAAGTCTAAGGATCCTGAAGACCCGCTAAATCGGCTAGCTAAGCTTGGTATCAAAAGCCCACAAGACCTAGAAAAAGCCATCGCCACAAAGCTCAAGATCATGAAAAAGCACGCTGCCAAAATGGAGTTTGAAGAGGCCGCACAGGCCCGCGACGAAGCCAATGAACTAAAAGCCCTGCTGCTTTTTTATGGTGGCGAGTGAGAATGAGAGTTTTTCTATGACTAGCAACAGCTTTAAAGAAAAGTTAGCAGAGCTACCTGAGACACCTGGTGTCTATCTCTTACTTGATGAAGACAAAAAGGTCCTTTATATCGGCAAAGCCAAGCGGCTAAAGTCCAGAGTTAGCTCCTATTTTTTGCCAAACCGTGCAAGCGACATAAAAACCGCAGCGCTGGTGCGCCATGTTTTTGATTTCGAAATCTTTCTTGTCCATACAGAACTTGAGGCCCTGCTTTTAGAACGGACTTTAATTCGCGACCACAATCCCAAATACAATATCTTACTTCGCGATGACAAAGAGTATCCACTTGTGCAAATTGACTACCATCATCCCTGGCCAAGGGTAAAAAAAGTCCGCAAAAGAGAAGACAGCGAAGCTACTTATCTTGGTCCCTATGGCAGCGCTACTAGTTTAAATCTCGTATTGGGCCGCATATTTGAGGTTTTTCCCCTGGTACGCTGCTCTGAGTATGAATTCCGCATGCGCAAACGCCCTTGCGCCTACTATCATATGAAAAAATGCCTCGCACCATGCACAAAAGAGGTAAACAAGGATGTCTACCACGAGGTGGTGCGTCATGCACAAAACGTCCTGGAAGGCAAAACGAAAGAAGTCTTAGCTGAGCTTCGCCAAGAAATGGGTAAGGCCTCAGAAAACCTCAACTATGAACTAGCCACCCTCTACCGCGATCAAATTTTGGCCTTCAAAGCTCTAGGTGACAACCAAAGTGTCGTCATCGCTCCTGAATTTGAAGGTGACATTGTTGGTTACTACCACAAAGGGGAGTGGCTGGGCATTCATTTGCTGCTTTTGCGCCAAGGCCGCATTATTGGCAATAATCATTTTAACCTCAAAGCAGGCCTCTTAGAGAAGCAAGAATGTCTAGAAGCCTTCATTAACCAATATTTTGGCAGACATGAATCTGCACAAACCATATGGACACCCTTTGCCGTTCCTGATGCGAAAAATCTAGCTCAGGCTTTGCTGACTAAGAATGTTGTTATTAAAGTCGCCACAAGCACCTTGGAAAAAAAGCTCGTCAACATGGCTTGTAAAAACGCTCACTATGGTCTAGAAGAGCACCTACGCCAAAAAGGTGCTCTGGCGCAAAAAATGGCTATCCTGCAAAGGGATTTGGGTCTAAGCAAAATGCCTTTGCGCATCGAGTGTGTTGATATCTCACATATTCAAGGCACAGCAACTGTCGCTTCTATCGTTACCTTTGAAAACGCGCAAGCCAACAAGAAAAAATACCGCATGTATAATCTAGCTGATGAGGCTTTGAAGGTCGATGACTACCAGTCGATCTTTGAGGTGATGCAACGCCGTTTTCGCAGAGCCCTCTTTGATCATGATCTTCCCGATCTTATTCTTATTGATGGCGGGTTAGGCCAGCTCAACGCCGCTCTTAAAGCAAAAGAAGAGTTTCCTGATCTTGAGATTGAAATCATAAGTATTGCTAAAAGCCGACTCAAGAAAACTTCAAGCGCCATTTATCATTCTGCCGAGCGCATCTTTACAACCAGATCACAAGAAGGCATCGAACTTGTACCAGCGAGTTTTAGCTTTCAACTCTTGACGCAACTACGCGATGAAGCGCACCGTTTTGCTCTCAAGCAACACCGTAGAAGGCGACAAAAGGTGCGCCAAACCTCTATTCTTGAAGGGATCAAGGGCCTAGGTCCTGTAGGCCGCAAAAAGCTTTTTGCTAAATTTCAGGACCTAGAAGGAATTAAAAAAGCAAGCCTTGCCGAGCTTAGTGAAATTTTGACAAAAAAAGCTGCAGAGGCTGTCTTGGCTTTTTTCAGAGGGCATCATGACGCATAAAGATTTTGGTCTCTATATTCATATTCCTTTTTGCCCCTATGTTTGTCCCTATTGTGATTTTGTCAAATCAGCCTACTATGAAGCAGAGTTTCGCCTAAAATACCGCGACAACCTCATAGCCCATCTAAAATACTGGCTGCAGTACTTTACATCTATCGGCCAGACAACATTTAGCTCTGTCAACTTCGGTGGCGGTACTCCCTCCATCTATTCACATGAGCTTGAGCCAGTGATGACGCTGCTTACCCCTTACCTAACAAAAGATACCGAGGTAAGCTTGGAAGCAAACCCTGAGCATTTAGACAAAGAGCGACTTAGTTCCTGGTTGAGCTTGGGCATCAATCGTCTATCGATAGGCATACAAAGCTTTCAAAATGAAGGGTTAGCTATCTTAGGCAGAAGGCATACGGCTAAAACAACAACAGCAGCTATTAGCCTGGCTAGAGAGTATTTCACCAACCTCAATCTTGATCTCATTTATGCCTGGCCAAAGCAAACAGTAGAACTTTGGCAGGCTGATTTACAAAAAGCCTTGAGCTTAGATCCTAGTCATTTGAGTCTTTATAATCTGTCTTACGAAAAAAACACACCTCTAGGGCGAGCAATGCATAGAGGTCGCCTAGCAAGCCTTGAAGAGGCGACACAAGAAGCTTTCTACAAGATAGCACAAGAAGCCTTAGCTAATGTTGGCTTTGACCACGAAGAGGTCTCTAATTGGTCCAAACCAGGTTTTAGCTGCCGGCATAACTGGCTCTATTGGACAGATAAGCCTTATATTGGCGTTGGTGCTGGTGCTTCTGGCTATTTACCAGACACTAAGATTGGCTGGCGCTATAGTTACTCTACCAACATTGGTCTTTTTACTAAAGAAGAGCTGCTAGCACATAAAAGTCCCCAAGAGCAAACTCTGCTCCAAGGCGATCAGCGCAGTAAAAAAGAGTGGCTCCTTGAAGTGTTGCTAGCTGGGCTTCGCACCAAGCGCGGCATCGACTACGCTTATATCGAAGCTAAAACAGACTTAGTATTTAAGCCTACTACTAAAATCAAAGCAGCCATTGCTGCTGGCAAGCTCCAGTTAAGAGATACTAGGCTTTTTTTGACAGCAGAAGAATGGTTTCGCGAAAACTATTGGATTTTAGCTATTGAGCAAAGCTTCGTTTAGTTGCAAGAGACCCTTTTCCGAGGAAGCATCGGCTGCGAAGCTTATTTCCTCAGGCTCTTTCTTGCTTTTTTAGTTAAGCTCTGCCACCTTAATAGGCAAGCAATCCGCGTAAAGGACATCTATGGCGAGCTTTATTTTTGATCCCTTGAGTATTCTTATTTTTGCTGCTGGGATCTTTAGCCTCTCACTTCTCCTTTTATTAAGACGCTCAGGGCATAGAAGCGATCCGTCTGCCTTGGACTATCAACGGCGTAATCATGCACTTGAGGAGCAAAATCGCTTACTGATGTCAGCACAAAAAGAATTAGAAAAAAGCCTTGAGGCTTACCGCGCTGTGGAGGAACAACGTCGCATTAGTTTTGAAGAAAAGCTTGGTCACCTTGGACTCTTGCTTACTTACCATCAAGAACAAGAGCAAAAGCTTTTAGCCGAAAAAGAGCGCCTACGTGAGGAGCATATCCTGGCTCTTAAGAAAACTTGGCAGACTCATGAAAGCCTTGTTGAAGTGGCTATCAAAGGGATTTGTATAGAAAGAAGCCTTGAATATGTCGAAGATTTTCCAGACAAAGACCCTGATAATGTCATTCGCATTGCTGGCGAGTTTGTTATTTTTGATGCTAAATCACCTGCTAATGATAACTTAGCGAACTTTCCCTCGTATATAAAAGAGCAAGCTAAAGCCATTAAGAAATATCTTCATGTAGAAAATGTGCGCCGTGAGGTCTTTCTTGTTATTCCCGATAGCTGCCTAGAAGCCATCAAATGCTTTTACTATCCCTTTTCTGACTACCAAGTCTTCGTGGTGAGTACAAGCTCGCTTATGCCTGTGATTATGACGCTAAAGCGCATTGAAGAGTATGAGTTTGCTGAAAGTTTAAGTCCAAAGGAACGCGCCCAGGTCATAAGCTACCTTGGAAAAAGCGCTCATATTCTTAAGCGTCGATTAGAAGTTGATCATTACTTTGCCCATGAAACTTTTGGGCTGCTTAGCCAAAAAGACCTATTACCAGCTGAATTTATTACCGATGTTGCCTCAGTGGAGAAAGCTTCTGTGTTTAACCCCCCGATGGACAAGGGCAAAAAAACACTGTTGTTAAAAAAACTTGAGCTTGAACATCGCAGTCTACAGCCCTTAGTAGAAAGCCTAAGCGACTAATAGGGAGTGTCTCTATTGGGCATAAGCATCTAAATTCTAGCAACGGGTTTGGGAGAAAACTGCGCAGCTAGTTTGTAATAGCTAGTTTGTAATAGCAGCCTGGCATAAGACGGTGTTCTGGGGAGCTGCGCGCTCCCCAAACCCCTGCGCCGGGGGAAGTTTCCCCCTCGGCCCCCTCTTTTTTAAGTAATAACTAAAAAAAGATAGGCGGATAGATGACATTCTAAAGAAGGCTGCAGGTTTTAAGAAAGTTGACACTTAAATCTGCTTAGCTGCATGCAGTCTATATTCTTTACTCAAATCTAAAATCTAAAAAATCTAATAAGGAGGGGGCCTAGGGGGAACCTTCCCCCGGCGCAGGGGTTTGGGGAGCGCGCAGCTCCCCAGAACACCGTCTTATGCCAGGCTGCTATTACAAACTAGCTAGAAGCTATCTTGCTAGAAGCTATCTATGATGGGGATAGCAATTGCATCGCTCAGTCTATTGCCCGGTTGAATGATCAAGTCAGGATATTTTAGATGGGTGGTACCACCTCCCGGACTCGAACCGGGATGTCCTTGCGGACGGTGGATTTTGAGTCCACTACGTCTACCAATTCCGCCAAGGTGGCACAAAATAACTAGAAGTAACTTCCTAGCTAAAAGTAGGTGGACAGCATAATATGAAAATATTGCTTTGTCCAATACTTAAGTGAAACAAAGATAAGATTGCTGTTTTCCAATCATTTTCCCCTTTCCAAACAACCTTTCACCAAAACCCCAAACCTTGTGTCTAGGTGGAAGAAACCTAGGAAAATCATACCCAAATCTCACAGTAGCAATTTAGCTTAGAGTTTAAGAGCAGATTAAATTCCAAGCGAGAGGGTAGCCAATATGGGGAGCGGAGTCAGTTTTGCGCTAACAATGGATACAATAGCCGAGTTCATCATTCACCCCTCCTTTGTGTGGATGTGGTGCATCATGACAGGTTTCTATGCTCTACAATCGCTACTCTCGTTCAAATGGCAGTCAAGCCGTATTGCCAACCAACTCTTGGGAGCAACAAACTACCTTAAAAGCTATACCAGCACTAACCACTTCGCCAGCGATTTTGGCTCATTTTCTCTCAAATTAGAAGCTGCTGACCGGCTAAAAAGAGCTTGGCAAGACTTTCATCAAAGCTTGATTTTTCCAGAAGCTGATAACAAGGATACTCTTGGCGAGGCAATTAAATGCCCACGAGAAACTCGTGACTTTTTTTCCAGCCAAACCATCATTGAACCTTATATAGACCTAAAGACTTACGACGCTGTACCAACTCAATTATGTGGTTTTGGTATTTTAGGAACTTTTACAGGCCTTTCTTTTGGTATCTTTCTCGCGCGAGGCGGCTTAGCCGGCGGTGATATGCTAGCCATTCAATCAGCTCTTAATCAACTCTTAAGCGGCGCCTCGCTTGCTTTTTGGACATCCATTGTAGGCATAGCCTCTTCGATCATTTTCACACGGCTAGAAAAAGCGATGCTTAATTCATTGGTGCAAAAAGTTGCCAGGTTCAACGATGCACTAGCACCTTTAATCGCCACCATTTCCTTAGAAGAGATCTCCAAACGTCAGCTTGGTTATAGCAAAATGCATGACGATAAATTAAAGAGCGCTGTTGAGACTCTCACAGAGATCCAAAAAAGCCGTTCTGAAACAAATGAAAAGCTTGTGTTAGATGTAGTGCGGGAATTTAAAAGCGCTATGTCTGAAGCTCTTAGTATTGAAATTGTCAATATCGCCCAGTCATTAAAACAGATCAATCAAGCTCTAAATCTGACGAAAGATGCTGTCGAAAAAACAGGCAAAAGCTTTGGTGATATCTCTGATCAATCTGCTAAATTTTTCAAAAAGAACCTACACGAGCTGACACACCAGTTTCAAAGCAATTTTCGCCAATCGACTGAAGCTGTGCAAAGCAGCTTTAAAGAAGCAACTAAAGACCTCAGTTTAGTGCTTGAAAATAGCGCTAAATCGATGGAAGCATCATTAAAGCGTCCTTGTGTAGAATTCGCTGAAACCATGAAGCAGTTCTCACAAAACGTTAATAAAACTAATGATGCTTGGGTCGTTGCTACCAACACAAATCTTACACAATCAAAGCATGTCCTAAAGTCACATCAACAGCTAAGCGAATACATTATTCCGCTGCTGCAAACATCAAAGACTATCTCAGCAGCCTCTATTGAAACGCAAAATGCCTTAAAAGAAAGCAATGATGCTGCTAAATTCATAGCCGTTAACGTCAAGCATATTGAAGGAACCAACCGCGAGATGGTTAAACTTATGGACGAGTATAATCGCAGGTTCAAAGATATTGATGATAATTTACAACGCGCCTTTGTCCAAACAAGCCAAAACTTAAATTTATACAGCGATAAGGTAAAAGATTTCACCTCAGAGCTTGATAAGCATATGAGCAAGGGGATGGTCAGCCTAGCCTCTGCTGTTGGCGATCTCAGCGAAGTCTTACGCCGCTCACCAGCACCTATGATACACCGAGTAACAGGACTTGAAGCACACGACAACGGCCAAGGCAGCGTTTAAAGAGCAAGGGGGAACCTATGCGTCGAGCTCAACCCAGGCCTGAGGATCCTACTGGTCCCCAGCATAATTTTTGGATCTCAGTCAACGATTTGATGTCTAGCATCATCTTTATGTTTTTAGTTATCTTGGGCGTTTTTTCCTTCCAAATGAAGTACGAACAAACTTCTTTTGATGAGGTTAAACAAAAATTAAGAAGCCCAACTCTCACAAGACATCACATTTTAAAAGACTTAGAAGGCTTGCTTAAAGAACAGGGCCTCTCCGTTGAGGTGCTTGAAAGTGAGGGTATTTTACGCTTAAGTGAAAATGCACTTAGTTTTCCGGCAGCAAAAGCATTACCTAACGAAGAAAACCTCGCTAGTCTAGCAAAGATTGCTCAAGCTCTAACACAGGTACTGCCTTGCTATGCTAAGCATGGCAAGGCAGAAAACCTTGACGCAAGCGACGCTATTGCCTGGTGCCATAAAGATCCAAGTATGCACTATGATTGCAAAAAAGATCTAGGAGGCAGTATCGAGACAGTCATGATTGAAGGCCACACCGATTCCACAACAGTAAGAACTGGCTATAAGGATAACTTAGCTTTATCAGCTGCCAGAGCCACAACAGTACTTAGATTGATGAAAAGCTGTGACCCTAACCTCGACGCTCTTACTAATTCAAAAAATCTACCATTGTTTGCTGCCAGCGGTTACTCCTTTTTAAGACCCCTCAACCCAGACAACACTACGGATCCAAAAAATCGCCGTATCGATATTCGCTTTGTTATGGACTCACCACTCGATGCTTTTGAAGGGTCTGAAATGTTTTCGTTTCAAAAACAAAACAAAGCGAAATCAGGAAATAGCTTTTGATTCTACCAACCACTGCATTACCGCGGTTAAAACAAAGCTTGGGAGAGATTCCCAGAATTTGCCAAGGCTTTCTTAGCTCAGCCGAAAATATTTCCTTATTTTTTGACTTGTTGCAAGAAGCGCGCATCGATGCAGCCGGCAAGTACCGCATCGCTTTTTGGCAAAATTACTTAGAGCAAGGAGCCATCACAGAATCTTGGCTGGTTCTAGGCACAAAGCTGACACAACTAGCGAGCAAACGCAGTGTGAAACCCTATCAATTTGGAACTCTACAAAAATCGCTAAAAGTTGAAGATAATCATGGCGTTTTGCTACTAGCTCTTAAAGGTGTACTAGCTGCTGACTGGAGTCATCTTGGACGCTGCCGATTCTGGAAAAAGACAAATTCTATGCGACCATTTCTGTATCAAACTTCCTATCCTCGCAATGATTTATATTTAGGGGCTGATCACATCCAGCAGCATTACTTTTCGGCAAAAGGGCTATGGCAAGAAGATGCCAAGTATTGGATAAATTCTCAGCGTTGAAAAACTTGCAATGGTTTTTACCGTGTCGAAGCTTTTGCCGCTAAAGATTCCATCTCAGCATACAAGGCTTTAGCAATTTTAAGCTGTCCAGCAAGAGACAAATCAAAGCAATTACAAGCTAAATCCTCACCAACCAAGTCTAAGCTCTCAGTAGCTGTTAAGAGCTGAAACTCTATGTTCTTATCGGCAAAGACACTTTTTTTAAGACGCGATACTGCCGAAACAGCTTTTTGCGCTTGGTTTCTATAAATACGCACTCGATTGGATAAAGTGCTGATCATTTCAGCTACTTTTACTGCCACTACCTTTTTTCTTTCCTTCTCATCTAAAGGAGAGAAAAAGCCAATTTCATTACGTGCCATTTGCTCTAGCGAAAAGATGGTTGGGCAAAGCTGCGCTGGGTTAGGAGGTAAGTAGTTGCTAAAATAGACGCTTTCGCTATGCTTATGGCTCATAAGAGGGTTTGCTGGCAAATAGCTTTGTTCGCGCAGCTTCTTACAGGTCACCTCTTGGCCAAAAGCCCAAACTTTTTTCTCTTGAATACTTGGTTCAAGCAATAGCTGAGTTGCTCCCAAATAGCTCACAACATAAACGCTAGTACCTCGGGGATGGGCCTTGCCGTTGCGGAGCATAAATTCAAGCCCTCGCCTTAGATGTCCACCAAAATCTTCCCCAGATGTGATACGCTCCAAACTTTGAGCACAAAGATCATTACCAGTAAAAAAGATAAAAATCTTTTCTGGCAACTTGCCACCAAAACGATCCAAAAGCCGCTCACTTTGACTTCTAAGTGCTGACACCTTAGCCCCAAGCTCCCCCGCAAGGAAGATATTCTCGCCTTTGACTTTAAGTTTTTTTGCTAAAATATAGCCAAAACTGTACTCCTCGGTGTCAAAAAAGATTTGCGCAAAGACATGAATGAGATTAGATACAACCCAATCTAGCCCCCCTCGGTAGTCTCGCTTTCCTTGCCATAAAAGCTGAGGTGCATCCAATTCTTCGCCAATATAGGCTTTGAGGTCTTTTGACCCCTCGATCTTTAATTGTCTTTCTCCCTTAATAACGTCCCAAATAAAGTCAGAGTCAAACTGAAAATCTGGGTGAGCCCCCCCGCCTAAAGACTCA
>CALBMD010000277.1 GCA_937896265.1 uncultured Pseudomonadota bacterium | reverse complement strand
GTCTTCTCTTGAACATTGCTTCAGAAGAACTATTCTGACATCAGCTTCTATCTCACTTAGTGGTAAATTTTTAGCTTGTGGCCTCTTTGATTCATCTTCGGGGAAGACGTTCAAATATAGGTTTGGTGTCACAATAGCAACATGACCAACAGCATTTTCTTCATCACTACCAGGATAACCGATTAAAAAATAATAGCCCATCTCGGGATCATTGTTTAGCAGTCGACTAGTTTCAGAAATATTTCTCCCGAAGCCATCGTTAAAGGTCAACCCGCGACACATTTTCTCGATCGCCGCATCAGAAAAAACACGCTCACTAGCATGAAGATTAGTAGCTAGTAAGGTAGTAAAAAAAGTAATGATTAGCCGATTTTTTCTAAATTTCATTGTTATTCTCTTTTAAAATATTCATAAAGCAAAACACCCTGATGCTGTCATTGCTTGCTGCTCAGGTTCTTTGAAGCAAATTTCTTCGAAAGGTTCATCATCTTTTGTTTTGGAGAATAGACCTTGGTTTAATCGTGGCTTTTGCCACAATCTTCGAATCTCAGCAACACTATATGTCTTAGCAAGATGAGCACCATCATGCACTATAGCCATGGGTGGTTCTGGATTCAGCATTGCATGATTGACTGCTGATTGCATAATACTTTTAGGCGAGAGAACATAGGCGTCTTTATCATACATCCCGACTATCCAAGCCCCGATTAAAAACAGACATCCCAAACTATCTAAATTTAATGTCTTCATTTGTTGAGGGCGACCAATTATGATATTAATTTTTCGAAAAGCCCAATGGATAAATTCTGAGCAATTAAGTTTCGTTGGTGAATATGTAATTTGCATCTTTTGCCGATGGTTGTATGTCAAAGTACCTTTGATCCGTTTGGCACAGCACTTTGCTGTAAAAAGAATCAACTCAACTATCTGATCATCAGATAGAGGCTCTTTGGGTTCAATGATTGAATAGACATCAGCACTTTTCATAAAATCATGGATATTAGTCAAACTGACGCCACTGTCATAAAGTTCTCCAGGTCGACTTTCCGCAACAAAAATCAAATCCTTGATATTTTTGTTAATAGTCGAAAATTGCACAAAATCATCGTCTTGTAATAAAACATCTCGAAATCGGTAGATATCAGCTCCAGTGATGACAAAACCAACATGGCCAAAACGAGATCCTGTTACAAGCTCAAATAGGTAAGTACTTGGATCATACTCCCGTTGAGAAATTCCAATAATTTGACCGGTCCTATAAGCAAAAGATTCTTCACTTGCAAAAGTGCTAGAGCTTATCGAAAACGTAACTAACAAAAGAGCAAAAATAGTTCTTACTTTAAACATTATGTTTTTGATGCTTTCTTGGGTTTATTCTTTTTTGGTGTTGGTATTGTAGGTTTCATTTGCAACATCAATTCTACTTCATCAGTAATAGCTTGGATACCGCCTATAGTCCCCATATCTTCGATAGTTTCTGCACTTACAGTAGAATAGTCTAAAAGAGTGTAACCAACTAAATGCAGTCTACTTCCCTCTGAACTAAAATTTTTGATAGCCGTACTGAAAGTCTTAGTAAGGTGATTTTGAATGATGTTAAAATTTTCAACTTCTTGCTTAGGACTTCCTTCTAGAGATAAGGATGGATTTGTAGATTTTAAAATATCGGCTAATTCTGTGATCATATTGCTGTATAGACCAAGAGAGTTTTCTGGCAATTTCATTTCGAAAGAGCGTTTTACGGCGATGCTTTTCTTCTCGGCTAAAGCGCCTATTTTAAGAAATAATGAGGCATCTACTGCTCCAGCTTCGCCTTTGATTTCGTTTTGAAAGTCAGCCTTTTGCTTTTCATCATTAAAGGTAAAAACCAACACTTGAGAACAGCTAAAACCATAGAGAAGACTATTCACAAAATGCGTCCCAGTCAGTTGCATAAAACTGCGTATACCATCTTTATTTTTGATATCAATTCTCCTCTCAGAACCTTTCATTGAAAGTAAAAGATTGCGATTTTTTGTGCCCATAATTTCAGAGTCTTCGACTGCTAATTGCAGATCCTCTCTAAACCATCTTTCTGCAAACGATTTTGTTTTCAAAACCACCAAGTGGGTTTTTGCTATTACCAGCTGGTGGATTTCTTCTTTTTTTTCATAAGATAGGTTTGATTGAACGCTTGCTTTCGGCATAGATGCTTTTACTTGATTGTCTAAAGCGAGCGAAGCTTTATTACTTTCATATCTGAAGCTGAAAGAATCTTGCGATCTTAAATCGCTTGTCTCGACAAATAAGTCTTCATCCTGCCTCTGAAGGAGAGAACTACCTGTAAATTTTCGCGTAAATGAGTTAAAAGGCTGACCAAGAAAGATACCATCTGAATCGTTATTTATCTCAAATCTTAAAAGTTGTGTCTGATTTTCGGATGTCGATGCAAAAGCTTGCTCAAAACAGCTAACCAATAGCGTTGTCGTTAAAACACATTGTACAAAACAACCAAAATCTCTCTTCAATAGCATACATCCCCTCTTTACTTGATTTTATGAGCATTCTTTTGTTTATAAGGGTCAGAAACTAAATCGAGAAGAAAAATCAGTGGTTCAAAAATAAAAGCCAACCGAATTCGGTATTCATTTATTTTATAAGAGATTTTTTGAAGTACTCAAATTAAACACCTTCTCTGTGAAGATTTACCAGCTCTTTAAAAGCACTCCCCCAATGGCGATTTTTTAATTCAATTTGATATCTTATAGGTTCAAGATCACCAAATGATCTATCAATCGTAGATCTCAATCCAGGCCGCATCTGTAGCATTTTTTCTTTAAGCGCATGTTTAAAGTCGTTTAAGCATTGCGCAAATATTTCGTCATTTAACTTTAAACCTCTTTTAAGCCCTTTTAGAGTCGATTTTTGAATCTCTAAGAATTTCTCTAAATCAGCAGCTCGCATTTTTTCAAAAAAGGAAAGCTGAATTTCCCACTCCTGGCTACTGCGGTTTTGGCGAGCAAAATAAGCTGTCCGATGAGACCCTTTGTCATGCTTGCTTATGCTAGATAAGAAGTTTTCCGGTCTGCAGTAAGTATCTTGACTAAGAAGAATACGGCTAAAAACAGAAAATAGAATTTTTTCACGATCTTTAAGCTCAGAAAACTGCGCCATAAATTTAGCTCTGTTTTCGACTACCAGCTTATCAACAGCTTTGTAGCAATCATCAAAACGTCGCATCATTGCCCCTGGATTTTCAGCTTTAGCTGTAAATATTAGCTTTTTAGCAATTTTATCAACAATTAACTCACTGTTATCGCTAATATTTCTTGCAACAACCTCCCCTCCGATTATATATCCGTTCATTAGCAGAGGCCCCAGAGGCATTGCTCCGAAGACAAGACCCACAAAAATTCCGCCAAAACGTGAAAAAGTAGACGCAGCCTGTTGATTAAAATTAGCAGGACGATTATAAGCGGCAACTGCATCATCTTGGATCTTTATTAAAGATTCAACGAAATCGTTCCGGCTAGCCTGAGAAATGCTATCTAACGATGACCCTCTAATAGCAATAGCATCGCAAATATCCTTGATAAGATCAGACTTCAGTTCACAACTATAGACAAAGCCCTGAATCGGCCCATAGCTACCTGTTACCTTCGCAATTTCTACTTGCTGAGCATACCCTATATTCTTAAGACCAGGATGGCAGCCTAGAGCTTCTAACACAGCACTAGTGCAGCATATCAATTGATCTGTATGTTTAGGGAGAGCGTAACGCAAAAAAACTGGTGTATCCAATGAATACTGGAAAATATAATTACATTTAATACCAAGAATATCACTGACGACATCAAATTTCTTCAATCCTTCAGCTGCAATAAATTCATCGATTATTTTTTTAAAAGATTCGTTTGTCACTGCGAAATTATGTGGAAAAGTGTATGATAGCTTATGACAAACAATCTCCAAGCTTCCTAAAGAAAAAGCCATCTTCTTCTCTTTTAAGAGAGCTTGCAATGCACCAATACTACCCTCCATTTTATTCAAGTCTTCTCTTGAACATTGCTTCAGAAGAACTATTCTGACATCAGCTTCTATCTCATCTAGCGGTGAATTTTTAGCACGGGGCCTCTCTGATTCATCTTCGGGGAAGACGTTTAAATATAAATTGGGAGTAACAATAGCAACGTGACCAACAGCATTTTCTTCATCACTTCCAGGGTAGCCAATTAAAAAATAATAGCCCATCTCGGGATCATTGTTTAGCAGCCGACTGGCTTCAGAAATATTTGCCCCAAAGCCATCTTTAAATGTTAATCCACGGCATATTTTCTCGATCACGGCATCAGAAAATAGACGCTCACTAGCATGAAGCCTATCTGCTAGCAGAGTCATAAAAAAAGTAATAATTAGAAAATTTTTTCCAAGAGTCATTGTTTGCTTTCTTCCAAGCTTTTATAGTTTATGATTTTCATTTCTTTGGTTTATAACGGGCAGAAGCTAGATTAAGGAAGAAAAATCTGTGGTTTGAAAAAAGAAACCAACCGAATTCGGCATTCGTTTGATTTATAAGAAGTTTTTATGAGTAATAGAGACCCTATGAGGGTAACGCGGGGAACAGGCTTAACTGTGTAGTTAATGTGATAATTAGGGAGATGCGTTTTTTGCGTTCAGTTACAATAAAATAATCGATCTTGCTCTTTAGTTTAGCTAACTTCTTGCTATCGATTCCATCTTTTGTTGCTATATCTCCAAGCTCAAAAACAATCTCTTCTAAAAAATTGCTGATTTCAGATGGCTGATTTTCACGCAAATAACTTATTTGCTGTGCGAATTCATTAAATTTTCCTATATATTTGATATTATATTCTATCTTCTTATTATCGATATTGTGATTAGATTTACAGGGGTTTCCAAGTAATGGTTCTTGAGACAAGCGACCACTAATAGAAAACCACCGCTGGGTGTGGTGAGTGCATGGTTGATGATTTACTTCGATAGAGTCGACAATCCCTCCTAGATTTTGAAAGATCAAAATCGTTTGTGCTAACTTCTCTAATTCTGAGAGAACAACGTCTTTATTTAGATGCTGCAAGGTTTGCTGAACATTCTGCAAAAATTCATCATGTAGTTTATGCTCAAGACTTCCGGCAACTGCATGAGCAGTACTTAATAAATGAATCATCACTGATAGATAGATTACACGCATAAGCATATGTTTAACCTCCAAAAGATTAGACACTACGCTTAACAAAGAGATGAAAATTATACAAGGTTAAGATGCCTGGCGGGATTTTGCAGACGGGTTAAAGCGCTGATCGTTTTTTTTTGGCGGCGCTCTTAAAATAGAACACCAGCAATACTGTAATAAAGGCTTTTTTATGTATATCTGCTCTTTTAGAGAGATACATGCTTTTCAAACTCTTCTATATTGAGAAAAAGCACGCTAGCATCGTTATTCCAACCCCCACCATCTTCACTAAATACCTTGTTATCAATCTTGGCATCCTTCAAGGCGTGCATATTAAAGAAAGCTACCCTAGCATCATCACCTCTTTCCCACCAACTAGTTTCAACCATTGGCAATACTTCGGCTAGAGGATCTTTATTAAATTCTGCAATAAAGAACTGTTCCATCTCTCCCAGCGTCATAAGAGCCGGCAGGCCAAAGCCAGCAAAGAGTTTTTCTCCATGATCATTAAGCCCAGCATAGAGCACATTGAATCCCTTATGTGCACCTAATCCGCCAAACTTAACAGAGTAGGCTGGGTGGTTACAAATATAGGTCGTCACGCCAGGCGTTATTTGCTTTGAAAAAGGCTCCGTGCTTCTATCATAGATTTCAAAAGCGCAAGTTTCAGCTTGCTGCCAATTAAAGCGAAGCTGAAATTCTCGATGGTTGCTATCTTTGAAAAGTTTTAAAGGCCTTGCTATTTTTTCACTTTCGCTTTCACTTGCAGAAGATCCAGCTTCGTATCCACTGCTGCCACGAGAAGATTCGCGATTGCTACCGAGGCGGCGGCGAGATCCACTTCCTTGGCTACTTTCATCATCTAAATCAAAACTACCATAAAGAAGCACCTCAAAATTATTAAGAGGATGATCATTATTGTTGGTTGCAAACAAAGGCATTCCATTTTGCAACGAAGGTCCAAAATAATTGTCAAATGCTTCATCACCCCAGCACTCTAGTAGCAACTGATACAATGTGGCTTGAAAAATGATGTTGCAATCAAGAAAGATCAAGTGATCAACTAAAGAAGTTATAGCTGCACTCGGCTTCACCCCTTGCCTTAATTTATACTCCATTATTGTGATTTGATCGTTAGGTTCTAGTAAGGAGTTTTCATGATATCCCGATGCAAAACCTTTGCGCTCCCTGATACGAGCAATTTGATCGCGAGCCCACTCCGTATCGAGATTAGAGAGGAGCTTAAAGTAGCTATGAGGATACCAAAATCCACGAGCGTGAGAAAGAATTTGCTCTGCTGCTGCTTTGTTACCGTTATCAATTAAGTTTTGCACCTTGATAAACTTTATTTGATGCTCATCACAGTACCCCGAAAAAATCTCGATATATCGAGCAATCAGGTTCTGTTGATTTTCTGTTGCCTGGAGCTTGTGAGCAACAGTAAAGAGAATAAAAGTAAATAGTAATGACCGAATCATAGAGGCCTCGTAAGGTTTATTTGTAGCTTAGTGAGCTGCTAGAAGTATCCTATGCTCTAGATGATGTCAAGATTTGATAAGAGGTTGATCTTATCGCCCAAAATCCCTTTGAGCCAAAAACCAAGAGTCTGATTCTCTAAAAGAGCCGGATTATTTTGGTAGTATAGGTACTTACTTAAAAGAAGCTCTGATCTTAAAAGATAGGTAAATATTATTTTTCCCTCGACAGTAAGTTGCGCAACAGTTCTTGTATTGAGAGGAAGGTCATCGAGAAACCGACAAGTTGTCACATTAAGACCCAAGAGAATGCGCCCCAATACTAAGGCCTTACTGCTAGATCTTTTTTTTGGATCAACAGGAGCATAGAAAATGGGGGCTTTCGATAAATTTTCTCGATTAATTACCTTTTCAAGAAAACGCTCAGCCATTCTTTCCAAGGTGTTTTTACTAAAGCCGAAATCCTCTTGGCCTATTTTCGCAAAAGATTTTTGCCAATGTTGGTCTTCCGAAAGGATCTGTCGCAAAGCAGAACTTGCTGTAAGAATGATCACTGTCGCGCCGCGATCTAACAGATTACTGATGATCTTATCTAAGCTTTGATGATGGATGGGGAAATAGCGCAGCCACTTTTTTCCGTCTTTTGTTCTTTTTGTGTAAGAAGCACAAAGTGTCTCATCCCAGTCGAAAACAACTACTTCGTCACTGAGATTAACAGGGAGCTTCGACCAAAAAGAAACCTTATCAGGGCCTAGATACTTAGCATCTTCGTCTGTGAGAGTATCCACTTCTTGGTAGCTGACTAAAAGAGGATCTAAAATTGAGGCGTAGCTGTTAATGCCAAAAACGCTCATAAAAAAAACAAAAACGATTTTTTCTACAGTATAGTGTAGCCGAAACATAGCCTATAACTCCAAAATAGAGACAGCTTCCTCTACTCTTCTTACCACGGATATTCATAAAGTTGATGTTAATTTGTCTTTTGTTTTGAGGAAAAATTAGGAGAATGATCTGAAAATTTCTCCTAATCCTGGTAACTATTAATTTTCACAGAGCTTTTTTATAGCAACAAGAGCTTTTGGCCAGCTCTCAGAAAAATAAGCTTTGAACTCTTCGTTGGACTCTAGGCAAACTTCTAGTTTTGTTTGCACACCATGGGTCATAAAAACGTAGTTTTCAAGAGCCCCTTTCCAATCTTCTATTTTAGGGCCACTCATGATTTCTTTGGTTCCCTCAATGATACCAAGATGCTCGATGCTAACAAATTTAGCCGGAATATTCTCACGGATACGACTCACCATGCCACCACGGTTACCTTTTTCATCAACACCGATGAAGCGAATCATCGAACCTTTATCCCATGAGCCCACATACTCAGAGCTAGGATTGAAGATGCTAGTCCACTGCTTATAGTACTTTTCATGAAGCATACGCTGATAAACTAGCTCTGGTTTAGCAACAATAATAATATCAAATCTGAGTAACTCAGTTTTCTTAGTTTCTGCATATTTTTGAAAAGAATATAAAATAGCTTGCCACCCAGATTGCTGTAATTCAGGTGTATTTTCTGTTTCTGCTTCGAATTCTTCAGTTACTAGTGTTCCATCTTTATCTGCTGTGAATTTGACTTTCACCTTGCGCCCATCGGCGATCGTATACTCAATAATTGATAGGTTTTCCACCCGAGTGTATGTGCCTGCAAAGTCAAAACCCATCGAATTATCTTTGGCTTCCATACGAGAAAGAAAAGAGCCTCCTACTCTAAGATCATTTGTCGCATAGGTCGTATGCCAATCTGCAGAGGGGGCATTCCATTTGATTACATGCATTGGATCAGTCCAAAGGGACCATACTTCTTGTATAGGCCGTATGACTTTAATTTGAACTTTGATGACAGGCGCATTGCCCATAGCTGACCTCCTAATGAGATATTCTATTACCAGCTTTTAATTATCCCATAATGATTCGTAATCTTCACAGATTTTGCGAATAAAGAAAAATATTTTAGCTACTCAACATTAAATGCATCAAAAAGAGTACCAAAAATCATAATAATCAAATGAGCAGAATAGCCGATGCAAGCAGCACCACCCTCTATTTTAAAAGAATACAGCTCAGCATCTTTAATAAGAGTATAAGTTGGGTTAATAAAATGATTATTAGAAAAGCTTTCATAGCTTACTGCAACTTGATACTCACTCTTACCAATTTGTAAGGCGAAAGTGTCCTTGCCTTGATCAAAATGCAAAATAGCCGCACCTTCACCAGCTAATAAAGCATTTTCTGTTTGAGTAAAATGCTTTAGCGTTGCACTATCATCATGGATGATAGTGAGATACGATTCAAATTTTCCTGCCACTTTGTAGCCTGATACCAGGTTATTTTTAATGCGGCCTGCAAAACTATGCCCCTTTGTATGAAGCGAAATATCTGTACCTTCAATTGTTGTCATCTTTGCAGGGTGCGCCTGCACTACCATCGATAAACCAAAAAACAAGCATATAAACAACGCTCTCATTTCAACCCCTTATTATGATTTTGATTATTGTTATCATAATACAGAAAGCGTTTTTGATGTACAAGAATTTGTATGTAACAACTGTCTGCTATCTGATTAAGACATGATAGAATGCAACCTATCAGCAACTTCTGGAGATCTTATGGACACGTTTGAAAGAAACCAAATTAGTCGATTTATGGATGCAATTGAAGATGGCAACATACCTTTTCTTGAAGCTTCGGAGATCATTCAAAAGGTAGATCCTCTGCTGGCATATTTCCTTTTGCGTTATTTGCGCGAAAAACATCCCCCACAGCAAGAAAAAAGCGGTGCTTCAGGCCGCCTGATA
>CALBMD010000276.1 GCA_937896265.1 uncultured Pseudomonadota bacterium | reverse complement strand
CTTAATATCAGCTAAAACTCTTTCCGAACTAAGTAAAATAAATTTTTCGCGAGCCTTCTTCTCAGAAGGGAGCCATTTCTTATCAAGAAATTCATGCTTTTCTTGGCAGACTTTGCTAGTATTTTTTTCGCTCCAGCACTCTTCCTCATAACAAGAGGCGCGCACAAAGTTTTCTGCTGCTTCTGCTAATAAAACCGGAAGAGGTGCTTTATCTATAACATGATCATCACGTTCATAGGCTCTAGCATCAGATAAAAAAGCAAGAGAATCACCTACAAAACCACGATAACCCATCATCGCCGCCATAGCTATCGGACTAGCCTCCAGATAAAAAGCTTGCCCTTGCTGCAAGCCAATGAAAGCACTACCACGAGAGCATAAAGCTTGGCGAAAATATTTATCACGAGAAGACATAAGATTAGGATCAATTCTCATACCCCAAGCTAAAAGAATACCCAACAGTCTCGTAACATCAGGGGGGATTTTTCTTTTGATTTGGAGCTGACGTTTTTGGCCAGCAATCAAAAGCTGGCGCTGGCCCACAAGCGAATTTCCCTCCAACATGACATGGAAAAAATTACGGCCAAGTTCATCTGTTTTGGTAAACTCTTGCCAGGATTCTTCATCAAAATCAAGAAGACGAAGAGCATGAGTAAATTCACTAACCAAGGGTGGTAACTGATGAACAAGCTTACGCATTAAGGAAAAAACGGCTCGACGCCAACTAGCTCGTAACTCGTAATTTGTTTTCGTAATAGCCTGCGCATCACTAAAGCGTTCTTTTAATTCAGCAAGTTTTGTGCGCAAACTTATGCTTGTTTCAATATCTAAGCTCTTAGAAGCTGCATTTTCAACTAAATAACAGGCATGACTAAGAGTTGCAGCATAGCTTGGATTATCATAATTTTTCTCAAACAGCTCAAGTATTGAGGATAATACTCCAAATTGAGGCTTTCTCACTTCGTATTTGACGCTAAAAAGATCAAGGTGTGATGCCTTGAGAAACCTATAATAGAGAAGGTGCTTTTTTGCAGTGATAAGATAAGCCAATAACCCAAAGATTCCATTCATAGCAAATTTATCAGTGACCACTTCTAAGCTAATATCATCAAGAATAGCTGCATAATCATCATTTTCAGCTAACTCTGTGATAAGAGCGCCGAAAACATAATCTGGATTTAAAAGGTGCTTAGCATGGTCACTACCTGCATGCTTAGGCCACAATGCGGCGGCCTTATAATCTCGCAAAATCTTCCAACGCGGATACCGAGGACCAATATCTGTTGGGAAGCTAACAAGCAGATGAGCAAGTGATGTATACCAACGTCCATCTAAATTAATACTATCGCCAGATAGACTTTCAATATCAATACACTGACGCTTAAGACCTTCCAGCTCTAACCGCAAGGCCTCAGGCTCTTCAGCAAGCATAAAAAAGACTAACCTTTCAATAAGCGCTTCGCGAGAGGTTGGAGAACTATCTACCCAAGAAGAAAAAAAAACTGAGGATAGTAAAACGCATTGGCGTAATGTCGTGCGACTTCCTACCATTACGTATCTCCAAACCTCTCTAATAAATATCTTTCAAATCACCAGTATCAGGCCATTTTGCACTAAGTTGCTCCTCGTAATAAAGATCAGGATCAAAATCAAGAGCTTCTCTCATGCTAGGTGTCATTTTACCAACTACTGTATTCTGTGTTGGTGAGCCAACAATCCTGTGCCATAAACTCTTCTTTACTTTCTGATTTGTCTTTATTCCAAGTTCAGCCTGAAACTTTTCCTGCGCTTTCCTAACAACTTTTGACATGAGAAAAGATGCCCTATTAAAAAGAAAAGGTTCAGCAGCAACTTCAACACCACAAGAGCGAATTGCCTCCAGGATAAGCTTTAGACCTTGAGAAGGACTAATCTTATTTTGAGCTAGCTGCCTGAGAGCAAGCGGAGCTGTTGTGGTGCCACGAGATAAGGTAGAAATGACAGTATCCTTCATTTCTAGATAATCTTTCTCAGAACGTTGCTCCTTGCTCAATTTATCTAAAAGTTCTTTCTTAGCTTGATTAACTTGATCATCATTAGAACGAACAATAACAGCGATAATGCGTGTATCTAAACTAGCACACCCAGCACTTCGCTTAGGGCTAGCTGTTAAGATTTCCAAAGCAGAACGCAGCATCATCTCTTCTTTAATAACTTTGTCCTCATAAGCATCATTATTTTTCTTTTTCTTGCTGCCACCTTGTTCTCGATACTTGATCCGATAGATGCCTCTGAGCGCTTTAAGCGATCCAGATAAACCTTGTCGATAATCACTCTCGCCACCATTTAACTTCACAGGTTTAAACTCACCAGCTAGCGCCATATCAAATGCCCACAAAGTTCTTTTATTTTTTCCCCAATCATAATTGAAGTTGCCAGGATGAGGATCTCCTGTAAAAACACCAATCTCAGGGCTTAATCCTTTATTGATGAGGGTTTTATAAAAATTAATGAGATCTTGAGTTAAATTAAGATAAAACATGACTTTATTTTCAGTCTTCCCTTGAGGGACACCATCTCCGTCTTCTAAAATTTTGTTGACAGAAGTCCCCAAAGCTACAGAAGTGATA
>CALBMD010000275.1 GCA_937896265.1 uncultured Pseudomonadota bacterium | reverse complement strand
GAGAAAACCCCCTCCTCCAGTTACTAAAACGTCATTGGAAATCACAGATTCTCCTGTGTCCGCGAAGAGAAATAATCTCGAAGCATAAGTCTATCAATTTTAATATTATGCCGTCGATCAACCGGAAAGTTTTCAAAAAGGAAAAAAGTTTCAATATTTTTAGTATGCGCAAAGGGAGCTGCCAGTGCTAAAAGTTCACTACGAAATTGATTACGCTCTTTTATTGAAAGCGATGTTTGTCTATCAAAACGCTCTATAACTATGCAAGGATTATGCTCTTGATTTGCCATCACAAGGCCAATTAAAGCTGAACGGCGGACCTTGGGATGCTTATTAAAAATAGCCTCGCATGGCACACTATACCAATCCTCTGTGGCTCCAGAAACCAAATGATCCTTACGGCCACAAAACCACAAATTATCTTGATCATCAAGATAGCCGATATCACCCATGCGATGCCAAAAACCACCTTCAGCATCAACAATCTTGCTAAGCTGATCAGCACGCATATGGTCAAAATAACCTTTTGTTGCTTGCTGCCCCTTAACAATCACTTCACCGACACAAAATTTAGCTATTTCTTTAGCTTGGTTCAAATTTAAAATAGGCTTTTCAGAAGCTTCAATTATTTTGATTTCAGTTCCTTCAACGCCCTTTCCCACAAGTGTACCCCAGCCTAAACGGCTTTTATGGATCCCAAAAGCAAGAAGCTCACCACTTGAGACTAGACTCACCGGCAGACATTCTGTAGCACCGTAAGGTGTATAAACTTGACCATGCGGCAAAAGCGGTGCAAAGCCTTCAATCAATCTTGGCGCAACAGGCGCACCAAACATGATAAGGGCCCTCAGCGAAGAAAGCTCAATTTTTTTCTCCTGGCAATATGCCAAGACTTTTTCCCAAATAGCAGGCGAGCCAGCTGCTGTTGTAACACCTTGATCTTGAATATTTTGCAGGAGTTTTGCCGGAGAAGCTTTTGCTGGCTCAGCAGCATTCATATCAGGAAGACAAGAAGTTACTCCCATTGCCATAGACGTCATGGAAAAAAGAGGAAAACATGCCAAATCGATATCGTTTTCTGAATAACGAAACATACTTTTAAGAAGTTCAACCTGGCGATGAAAAACCCCATGTTGATATAAAACTCCCTTGGGTTTACCGGTACCGCCAGAGGTAAAAACAATAGCGGCTAGGTCTTCCTCACTAACAGGCTCAATAGGAAAAGGCTCCACAAAATTTTCACTTTTTATCAGCATCTTAAGCAAAGAGCGAATACGACCAAAATGAAATCTTGCTGTCGAGTAACACTTTTTAAACGCTCCAAGCTTCTTACAGGCAAGCATAGCGAGAAGGTGCACAATTGGTTCTGCAATTAAAACATCAGGGGCAACTTTTGCAATACACTCAAAAAGATTCTTCCGACCCATTCCTGGATCAATGAAAATGACAACAGCGCCGATTTTAAATAGACTAAATGTTACCAAAGAGAATTCAAGACTTGGTCGCACAAAGAGTAAGACCTTGCTACCTTTTTGGATGCCATCATGTGAAAATTTTTTTGCTAAAAGATCAGAAGCTTGTTCAAGCTGTTTAAAAGTATAGTGAGCATAAGCGCGCCTACCTCCAACATCATAGCCTACTGGAAAAATAACAGCCCGCTGATGCGGGCATTTTTTAGCATGTTTGCGGATAAGG
Source organism: uncultured Pseudomonadota bacterium (assembly GCA_937896265.1). Taxonomy (GTDB): domain Bacteria; phylum Bdellovibrionota_B; class Oligoflexia; order Oligoflexales; family Bog-1112; genus CALBMD01. The sequence goes on along the minus strand of CALBMD010000275.1, from coordinate 7,533 downwards.
GTCGCGATGTTCACTGATAAAACCCCTCAACTCAGCTGCTACTTTTACTGGCTCATCTTCATGCACAAGGTGGCCTGCTTCGGCAAATCGAACGATTCGAGCGTTGCTAAAATATTGCTGCCAACGGGACAAAAACCCTGGATGAAAACAAAAATCTCGCATACCCCAAAGAAACAACATTGGCATTTGAAGAGAACCAAGCTTATCCTGGGTCGCTTTTAATTTTGCATAGCTAGGATGCCTACTGAAAAGCGGGATATCTTGGACAAAACGAGCTAAAGCCTTTCTAGAAGCAAAGCTTGGATAGGGAGCAAAATATTTTGACCATATAGCAGCTGAGAGTTTTTTATGCGTACCAAACCAGAATAAACCCCAGAGAAAAATATTTAACCCGCGGATTAGCAATTCTCCAAGAAAAGGCACTTTACAAATAGCGATGGTTGGCGGAATACTCTTGCTTAAAAAGGCAGCGCTATTCATCACCACTATTTTTGACACAAGATGCGGATGATCGACAGCCCATCCGATGCCAATGGCGCCACCCCAATCATGAACGACTAGCGTGATATCTTTTAAATTCAACCCTTTTATAAAAAGGTCTAAGTTTTCAATGTGATTTTCCAGACGATAAGAAAAGTCATCTGGTTTGCTTGATTTACCACAGCCTAAATGATCTAACGCAATGACTCGGTGGCTATTTTTAAAATCACGCACGACTCTTCGAAAAGTATAAGACCAAGTAGGGTTACCATGGAGACAGACAATCACCTCTCCTTGCCCCTCTTCAACATAGTGAAGACTATGCCCCTCTTTTGGTAACTGAAAGTAGTTTTCTTTAAAATCAAAAGCTTCTGGATCTTGACCGATCACCAGTCAACTCCTAGCATAACGCAGGACAAACCTGAACCAATACCCAAGAGAGCTATTTTATCCCCTTGCTTAAAGAGGCTTTGTTCAACACGCATGGCAAGACCAAGTGGCACAGCTACAGAGCCTGTATTTCCTAAATTCTCAAAATCAAAATAACTCTTTTTGTCGCTCAAACCAAGGGTTTCTAATGCTTTAGTGTTATGGCTACGACTAACTTGATGGCTAAAAACAAAGTCTGGGGTTTGATTACTCCAACCTAGAGATGCTTTAAAAATCTCCCAGGTAATCTTCGATAAGTTTAACCCTTGGCGTAACATTTCTTCGGTATTAGTTACCATTGACTGATGAAAAATATTACCCTGTCCTTCGCAAACATGATAATAGCGACTGTCAGTTTGTATGGCGCCACCCAAAAGTTGATGAGTGGTCTTAGCTTTTTTACGGCTTGCAAGAACAAAAGCCACCGCACCTGAGCCTAAAGTCAAGCTTGCTAAACGGTTCTTTAAAGCATCAGCACTTTGATCTGCCAATAGTGCTTGAATAGTGTCTGGATAGATTGGCCCGGAATTTTCACCAGAGACCACCAAAGCGTAATTAATTTGTCCCAGCTCAATCATATTCGCAGCGATAAGCAGCGCATTGAGAAAGCCAACACAAGCATTAGACACATCAAAAGCTATACAAGAAGGATCAAGTCCTAATCCTTCGTGCACGACACACGCTGTTGCCGGCTCTAGAGCATCACGACAAACACCAGCATGGATAACAAGATTAATATCATCTTTACTGACATTGGCAGCTTCGAGGGCTTTGATAGCCGCTTTTATACTGACAGCAGATGGCCTAGTACCGCTTGGCCAAATCCGTCGCTCTCGGATACCAGTTAACTTTTCAAGTCGACCGGTTACCAGGCCTAACCGCTCTCCACAAGACGCTAAACGGTCTTCAATTTCCGCTGATGTCAGGACTTCAGAAGGTAGATGAAAACCTGTACCTTCAAGGAAGACATTCTTATATTCCATTCACAAGTATCCGTTTTATGGGTGTATGTAACGCTTGCCTCAGACTTTATATCCTTATATTCTTCAAATAGCAATTTTGATCTCAACTTGCTAATTAAGGAGAATTTTCCCAATGGATCGAAACTTTGCCTTGGAGTTTGTCAGAGTTAGCGAAGCAGCTGCTCTTGCTTCGTCACGTTTAATGGGACGAGGTAATGAAAAGTTAGCGGACCATGCGGCTGTTGAGGCGATGCGTAGAGAGTTCGATTTCATTGGTTTTGATGGAACCGTCAAAATAGGCGAAGGGGAACGCGATGAAGCGCCGATGCTTTACATCGGCGAAAAAGTCGGTTCAGGGATAGGGCCTAAGTTAGACCTAGCTATTGATCCACTCGAAGGCACAACCATCTGTGCAAAAGGGGGCAATAATGCCCTATCTGTCATCGCTATAGCTAACGAAGGTGGCTTTCTTCATGCCCCTGATGTTTACATGGAAAAAATAGCTGTGGGCCCAGATGCAGCACATGCTATTGATTTGACCAAATCCCCCACTGAAAACCTACACAATATTGCTAAAGCCAAGCGTTGCAGCATTGCTGATTTAACTGTTATTATTTTAGACCGACCGCGCCATGAAGAACTTATCATAGAGGTCAGGAAAGCTGGTGCGCGCATCTCTATGATCGGTGATGGAGACGTGCAAGCAGCTATTGCTGCTGGTATGCCAAATACCGGCATTGATGTCCTCATGGGTACTGGTGGCGCTCCAGAAGGGGTTATTGCTGCAGCTGCTCTTCGATGCGTTGGAGGCAACTTTCAAGGGCGGCTTGTTTTTACTAAAGAAGAGCAAAAGGAACGAGCCAAAAAAATGGGCATCCAAGATTTAAACAAGATCTACCAAATGGAAGAGCTAGCTAAAGGTCACGTGATGTTTTGCGCAACAGGCGTTACCGATGGTTCGATGTTAAAAGGCGTCAAGTTTTCTGGAGGACTAGCTACTACTCACTCCGTAGTTATGCGTTCTCAGACAGGCACTGTGAGATACATCCGCGCCTATCACAATCTCAAAATAAAATCCCCTCACGTTTAAAGGTTCATGTGGAAGTTCCATTTATTAGCAAAGTTCGCCTTACTCAAAGCGTTGGGTTCTGTCACGTTTCTTTTGTTTTTACTTCTCGCTTGTTACTTGAACACGGCATCATTGTCACCTCAGTCTTCAGTAAAGCAAACGAGTTGCGTATGGATCGCGAGGAGCTTGATCTTCTCTTTCCTACTAACTCGCGTTTTGCTATCCAAATCGAACCAGATGATGGCAATATTATCCTTGCCGATGGTCTCTTAGAATCCAAAAAAATCGAACAAGACGGCCTTGAACTACGCATTCAATTTCAAGGCAACCACCCAGAGCTAGCTGCTTTTTTAGAACAATAGATTCAACCTGCTTTATAGTATTTTAGACCGTGCAAATCATCAAAGATGCACTTGCCGGTAGCGGCCTTCTTATCCAATTCTGAATAGATAGCTGAAACAGGAATATTGAAGTGAACTATCGCCCTTAAAATGCGATCAATATCATAATAATAAGTCTTAAGAGTATTATACATATAAGCTTTATCTTGATCGCTAAGCTCGAAAGCCTCCTCTGTTATATGCAACTCAATCGCTTTTTCTAGCTTTTCAATGAGATCTTGAGCAGCAAAGGGTTTTTGCAACAAATTATAAGCACCAGCGTTAAAAGCCTCTTTAGTGATTTTTTCATCGATATTACCTGAAACAAACACAAAAGGAATATGCACATTCTTTTTTTTGGTTTCTGCTAAAAACGCAATACCATTAAATAAAGGCATATAAACGTCGCAGATGACAACATCATACTTATCCTTTTTCATCATCTTAAAAGCGGTAAATCCATCGCATGCATAGTCTAAATCGACCTTTTCTTTAACTCCTATGCTTAAGATGGCGAAAAAATCGTAATTGTCATCGACAAGCAGAGCTTTAATCTTGTTCTTTTTTACAAAGGTTGCAACTTGTTCCATTAAATTCTCTTTTGTTTAATGCCTATATTTTGGGCTACGTATCACTCTTCTACATTTTTCAGATATTTCTTTAGATTTTTTTATTTTCTCAATAATTACAGCTAAAAAAGCATCTTCTATTCCTTTAATAGTTTTGAAGCCACTTGCTTCTTAAGCATAAAACGATCTTTCCCAATTTTAACAAAATCTTCATTTGCTAACTCAATGATATGGACGTAATCGCCAGCATCTAAGTACTCATGGACCGTCGATAATGTATTAGGCTGAATATAAACAGCAGCTCTCTTTGCTTTAACCCTAGCCATTGCTACAAACCGCCCGCCTAGCCGCTCTTTAAAATGCTCTTGAAATGCTTTTAAATTGGCAGCTGCTGTTTTTGGCTGCTCTTCTTCATAAGTTGGTTCAATTCTAGCGCTTTCTATTACAGGATTGGCTGCAGGTAATGATGCTTCCTCTACTTTCTTTTGCTCAGCAAGCTCAGCTTGTGGCAAAGATTGTTCTGAGACTGTTTGCTCTGGTTTTGCTTCATTCACAGGCAGCTCATTAACTAAAGGCTCATTATTTAGTTTGTTTTCTTCAGAAAGATTGGTGGCATTAGTATTTTCATCCACCAGATTATTGTTAGATATATTGTTTTCTTCACCTTCGTTTTGTGAGGAATTCTGATCTTCTTCCCCAAGATCACTTGCCATCTCTTCATTGGTGGTGGCACAGGCAAAAGCGAGGATTAATATTGGCAATAATCGAAATATATCTTTCATTTTTGCTCTCATTTGCTATATTTTACAAAATGCTAAATACCCATTGGTATCTTCGGCATAAATATTGTTTTTTGAAATTATTTCGATATTTTACACAAGGGGCTCCCTATGCCTCGTATAGATCTGTCTGTTTTTATTACTTTTCTTCGAAGTTTTGGTTTGAGTAAAACTCAAGCTACCCTAGGGTTTAACTTAATTGCCTTAGTCGCTCTTTTTCTTGCCGCTTGGTTGAGCAATTTCATCGCCAAGCATTATCTAAGCAAATTTTTCCATGAATTAATTGCCAAAATAGACAAGCGATTTGCAAAAAATATTAAGCAAGCTAAGGTTTTAGATAAGATTGCCTATCTAGCTCCTTCTGTGATTCTTTATAGCTGTATTGGGTTTTTAGATTTAGGAAACAGACCTTTAACAACAACAGCAATTAGCATTTTTCGCCATCTTATCGTCATCTATGTCTACTTTAATTCAGCGCTAGCTCTAACCGCCTTTCTTAAAGCTCTCGAACAGCAATACAATATGTTTGAAGTCGCTAAAAAGCGACCAATCAAAACCTATATGCAAGTGCTTCGCATTGTTATCTTTTTTAGTTGTACCATCTTCATCGCTTCTGAAATTTTAGCTACCTCACCATGGAAATTTCTTACCACCCTAGGAGCGGCAACTGCTGTTTTAGCCTTTGTTTTTAAAGACCCTCTTATGGGTTTTGTTTCAAGCATTCAGCTTTCTGCCTACGATATGATTCGCATAGGCGATTGGATCACAATGCAGTCTTTTGATGCTGATGGCACCGTAATGGAAATCTCTTTGACAACAGTCAAGGTTCGCAATTTTGACAAATCAATTACAACAATCCCGACAAACGCTCTCCTTTTGCAAGGAGTTAAAAACTGGCGGGGAATGGATGAAGCTCGCGCTAGACGAATCAAAAGATCTCTCTATGTAGACCCCACAAGCATTCATTTCTGCAAACCTGAGTTTATAGAAGAGTTGGCAGAAGAGCCTACTCTAGCTGCTATTGTAGCCCAAAAAAAAGCCAATTTGAAAAGCGCTGTAGAAAACCGTGGCTTAACAAACTTAGGGCTCTTTCGTGAGTATGTACTACACTCTTTGAGACAAAATAGCCATCTTCACCAAAATGATCCCACAGTAATGGTTCGTACCTTACAAGCTACAGATTTAGGTGTGCCGCTTGAAGTTATCGCTTTTACCAAAGAAACTGACTCAAGCATCTATGAAAATGTCCAGTCAGATCTCTTTGATCATCTATTTGCAGCTCTACCTCTCTTCCATCTGAAACCAGCGCGAAAACTGATAGAATACAGTAACAACCCGTTAAAATAACTGGTTACGCGCTCTTTCCAATGTTGCCATCATTGCCAATCTGATCTAGGTTTTTTTAACCTTTCTTAAAGGAGGCCGCAATGAAGTTTTTGATCCTTAATCTTATCTTATGGGCTCATGCTTTCTCAGAAACCCAAGCCAGCTCCAAGGGACCTGAGATCGTTATTGGCTCTATTAATGGCGGCTTCCCCGCCTCTGTACAAGACAACCCTCTTGTGCACTCCAATTTTGAAGCAGATGTTATCGATCTCTTAGGTACTGGCCGCGTTCCATTTGTCAAAGATTACAACAAAGAAATTTCTCGAATGCTGCCTCTCATGTATCCTAAAACAATTTTTAGCTTTCAGGCATTTTTCTCTATTTTTGAAAAAGAATATGGAAAACTTGAGCGTAAAGACCAGGCACAAGCAATTACCAGTTTCATAAAAGAAAAAACAGCCATTAATCAAGCGCTCATTTCCTATGCTAAGGACCCAAATGATACTAACCTTAGCCAACTTAAAACTCTCTACTATCTCTTTTATAGTGCCTGGCAAACGACTGCGTTAGAATGCATATTAGATATTGTCACAGATATAAATCATCAGGTAGCAAAACTCAAAAACAAAGCCACCTTTAAAGTTTACCCCATCGCCTGGCATCCAAGTCTATTGGGATTTTCTGAGCACCCTCAGGGGCGTGATACGTTAAAACAAGACTTACAAAACATGACTATGCTTAGCTTTGAACCTAACGAAATGGAGATAACATATGTTGAAAGAATTATTCAGAATTATAAAACCTTAAAGGTCCGTATTATTGATTTTAACCTCCTCATTAGTGAGGATCTAATCCTCGCCCACCTTTATAGAAACAAGACACGCTTTAGTTTTAACAACTTAAGCGCCAAAGAGTATCAACAACTTGCTCAAGGGCTATTTAAGAAAAATATCGCACTATTTAAAATGATTGTTGAAGCGATGCCTGAAACTTTGATCTTGGTTAATGTTGGTAAAGGCTTTCCTAAAGGAGAAAAGTATCTTGAATCGGAAAACGCTTGGGTAAGCGAAGCTGAAAATGTCATTGTTGTCGCTAATTTGCAAGATCCCAGCGCAAGAGACAGCAAAGGAGTTACTTTTCTGGACAGCACAAACCTTAATGCACACATTGCAGCACCCCATTACTTTGAGCCTAAAGCAAAAGAAAAGACTTTGCGCTATCCCGGCATTGCTCAGCTTCATATCCTAAAAGAGTTGATGGAAATTCTACAAACAAACCCAAGCTTAAAAGCTGATAAAATTAAGAAGAGTCTCTTCGAAAAAGCCAAATCCATTCCTCAATTTCGAGAGAAAATTCAAGAGGGTAGAGTTCTCCTAACAAAAGGACAGCACCTTCTTCCCAGTATTTAGGCGACTTTTTTCACCTACAGGGCTACCGCATCTAAATTCTAGCAACAGCAAGGATGCAGGTTTGCGAGAAAACTATGCAGCTGGTTTCTCCCAAGAAGGCTTTTTTTGGAAACCAGTCGCGTGGTTTTTC
>CALBMD010000274.1 GCA_937896265.1 uncultured Pseudomonadota bacterium | reverse complement strand
GATCTGAAATCCTTACGTCTTTTACCAAAGATCAATTTGGCTAGCCTCTTTTCTAATTAGCCACCGGGGAACCATCTGCGCGCAGCTTGTTTCCCCGTCCCCTTGCTTTCAATTTGTTGTTTAGCAATGGGGTGGCTCTACCAATATAATAGGCAAGTCTTGCAATATCCAAAAGCTTGCTTACCCACTCTATAATCTCCATATGCATCCAATCAAAAAAGAGCCAGCACTGAGGCAAGCTACTTCTCTTGCAGAAGACTTCAAAATCCTTATTCTTGAAGATGACGCTGAAATCCGTCAAGTTATTAAATTCTATGTTGAATCACGGTTTAGCAATATCTTAGAAGCGGATGATATTAAGTCCGCTTTTGAAATCCTGAAATCCGAACCTTTAGATGCTGTCATCTCTGATATCCATTTGCCAGGCGGTGATGGCGTAGAATTCTTACATCTTGTAAAGTCCCTCACACCACCACTTCCAAAAATTATCTTTGTCACCGGTGATGGTCGGTTTACCCGCGAAGATGCCATCGAAAACGGTGCTACTGATTTCTTTTACAAACCCTTTAATGGTATGGAGCTGGTTGATGCTCTAGCAAAAATCATTGGCAAAATTTTGATTGTCTCAGACAAAGAAGATTATTCGAAATCTACCCAAAGCACTCTAGAAAAAGAAGGGTATTATGTTGAGACAACACATATTCAGGATAAAGAACTAGAAAAAGATTTTCATCTCTTTGATGTCATTTATTTTGATCTTGAAAGCTATGATGACAATAGTCCCTGGCATGATCTTGTAACCAAAGCTAGAAAACATCACAACATGTTTGAGTTGCCTATTCTTTTGACTTGCAACAAAGAGAATATGGAAGTCATGGCCAAGAAAACTAATTTGGCCATTAACGATCTTTTGCCAAAATATTTTGATTTAGATTACAACTTAGCAAAACTAAGAAATATCATTCTTTCAAAGCGTCGCGATGATGAGCTTAACAATAGCCGCAACAAAGCTATTGAAGCAATGCGGCTTAAGAGCACTTTTCTTGCCAATATGAGCCATGAAATCCGCACCCCATTAAATGGCATCATTGGGGTGGTGAACATGCTAGAACAAACTAAGCTTGACTCGGAACAAACGGAACTTGTCAGCATCATTCAAAAATCAGGATTAAAGCTACAACGCATCCTTAACGACATCCTCGATTTTTCTAAAATCGAGTCAAAAAGTGTGGCTCTTGAATGTGAAACTTTTGACCTTTATGAGCTTGTTCATCATGTTACGGCTCTGTTTGCTGGTAACGCCAAAGCCAAAAAGACTTATCTTAGATCCGAAATTTCCCCTAATGTTCCACGCTATGTCAAAAGCGACTCACTGCGCATCCAACAGATACTAAGTAATCTTACTAACAACTCCATGAAGTTTACTCCAACAGGCGGAGTTACAATCGAGCTCATTATGAGGCCATCAAAAATTGAAGATAAAGAAGAAATCTTCTTTTCTGTCAAAGATACTGGAATTGGTTTGAGCCCTGACGAAATGCAAAGACTTTTTAAATCCTTCTCGCAAGCAAACTATTCCACAGCCAAAGTCTACGGCGGTACCGGACTTGGTTTATCGATTTGTAAGCAGCTTGTTTCGCTTTTTGATGGCGATCTAGGTGTCCACAGCGAGAAGGGCAAAGGATCAACGTTTTGGTTTTCATTGCCGCTGCCTAAAGCATCGGCAGAAGAGATCGCTGATTACCAAACCAAAGCGGCGCAGCAACTCAAAGAGTCTAATACTGAGAGCAATTTAAGCACTAAGATTATCCTGATTGTTGATGACGATGATGTTAACCGCCGGGTGCTAGGCAAGATGGTCGAAAAAAGCCAGGGTAAATGCTTGTTTGCTGATTCTGGTAAAAAAGCTCTCGAGATCCTCAAATCAGACAATCAGGTAGATTTAGTCTTTTTAGACTGCCATATGCCAGAGATGGATGGCTACGAAACGGCCCGCCAGGTTGTTGTGGAACTTGGCAACAATTCACCGCCACTGATTGCTTTTACGGCTGATGCTTTTGCAGAAAACAAACAAAAATGCCTCGATGCTGGCATGGTCGATGTTGTGACTAAGCCCATAGATCTTGCTATGATTCACAAAACAATCCATAAATGGGTTGCCTAAAGGAATCTCTCAGCCTTGGGTC
>CALBMD010000273.1 GCA_937896265.1 uncultured Pseudomonadota bacterium | reverse complement strand
ACCGTATCATTATTAGCACATATCAGTAAAGTTGGTGTCTGTTGACGCATCAAAAGCTTTCGCGCTTGAGATATTGCGACAAGAAGCTCATTAGCTAAAAGCGCTCCAACAAGTGCCACAGGCTTGCCTTTTTTTTGTTTACCGCTTGTAAAGACAGGGCAAAGAAAATTAGGCAAAATAAAAGTGGGAAAAAAATCTGCGAGGCTTCTTAGAATTAAACGATGAAAAGGTCGAACTGGTTTGATAGTTCCGACCAAAGGAGAAGCTAAAACAACCCCCTGGCAGAATTTCGCATAAGATTTAGTGAAAAACATTGCCACAAGAGCACCCATACCCTGTCCAATAATAAAAGGCTTGGTATTTTCTTGATGCCTGACCCAAGCAGCAACTTGCAGAAGATCTAGTGAAAGTTGGCGAAAGCTTGGGATATGACCCAAGCGGCGGCCAGATTGACCGTGGCCACGTTGATCAAAGCTGTAGACGTTGAAGCCGGAGTTAACAAGTTTCGTTGCCATACCATCAAAGTCCTCAGCTGTTTCACCGAGGTCGTGCACTAAAATGACGCTTTGCTGAGGCGTCTCACCTGAGATCCAACCCTTAACAAAGACAGAGGTGCCCAAATGATCTACAGGGCAAGTATAGACAAGATTTCGAATTTTTTGGCTCATAGGCACTAATATCTTCCTCAAAGAAAAATTATACCACGCGAATATTGGAATTTATTGCAAAAAAAAGGAATAATGGCTATGATCATCGATTAAATCTGGGGGCGTTTTGGTTTCGACAGGTTTAGAAGCAAGATAAAAGAGCATGTTCGGGGTGGAAACGCAACCCGGTCAAAAAGCGTTTCAATTTTATGTGCAGAGCCAACAGCTCTTGCTGCTTAATTTTTAATTAACAGCCGACGACCCTTAAAGTGCTGGCGGTTTTGGGAAGTCGTCATTTAGTCAGCTCAGCCGATGAGGTTTCCGTCTGTAGCCTTAGCGGTAAAATTAATCAGACTATAACTACAGGACCCTGCCCGTGGCTACCTGTAGGAAGAACCTAAGCACGGTGCTAAGCATGTAGTCGCTTTTATTTTTCCTAGGTCTGGACGCGGGTTCAACTCCCGCCGCCTCCACCAGACGTAACTGTCTGAAATTACAAACATATTTTAAGACAAACCTCCTCCATGGGAGTGAAACCTGATCTCTCATGAACGACCGTTCGCACTAAAAAGAGGAGGTCGCCAAGGGGCGCTACGCGCTGTTAACCCTTGGCTCCACTCTTTTTAGTGCTCTCTACTGCGAGATCACGTCATCCCCGTAGGGGATCTGTCACACCCTATACGCATAAACAGGAGATCAAGTTACCTGGCGATCCCTGTGGATAGCTATGGACAGCTCGTCACCGCATTCGCGGTGTGCGACCTACCCGCAGCTACCCCCACAGTCGCAGACTACTAAGATTCACAATGATTGTTTCTGCCATGCCCAGGCCGTCAACGAGCATGCCTAAGATCATAGAATCTTATATTGGGCGCACCTGCCTTCTCGATAAGTCGCTTAAAATGATATCCTGACAACTTCCTAGCTCCTAAGCACCTACCAGTTCTGGTAACAAATACCGCTTCTAGATGACGGCTAGTTGCAATAGCTTCACTCAAAAGATTTCCTAGGTCTGATTCCTCGGCTTGCGATGGGGCATATCCTCTCGCTCTATCCACCTGTAAATAGTGTGCTTACTATATTGATTCTTAAGCATCGAAGCAGCTCTTCCATTGTCAAAAGATCTTCAAAAAATCGGCTATATGTATCGTTTGTAAGCATAGTAGTCCTCATTTCCGGCTCTATTCAGTTCGTGTTGCAGACGTCATGGAGCTCCTCTCCTGCAAGTGTTTAAGACCGATAGCACCTTTACTCATGTCGGAAAAGTTGTTGCAGGCCCAGTTTAGCTCCCTAGCATACCGATGCGTATGTCTTTTTCGCAGGCTAATTCCTGGAAAATGCTCTGCAAAGACTCTCTTACAAGGCTTACAGCGGTATCGCCTTTTGTTGACAAAAGAGCAAAACCATCTTGCCTCGGATACTAACACCCTTAATTCTTGCTAGATGAGTGGAGTGTACGTTATGGCTCTTCAATTGGCAGTATGGGCAATATTAAAATCGGAAGGCTTACTAACTATAAAAACCAACATCTGTGGGCTCAAGAGAGGTTTGTTTTTCTAAAACCATCTCAGGAAGCAAGACAAACGACTCTAATTGCTTTAAACTCTTGTCTGCCATAGTGGCCATCATCATCTCCGATACTTTTGGTTGAACGAGATAATGTATACGTAAATATCTATAATGATTAATTATATTTTCGAGCTGCAACACGAACTGAAGAGAGACTAATGAAAATAAAAATAACATTTTTTTTACTGTTTGTATCTTTGTTCCCTGTTTATGGGGAAGAACAATTTGTATACCACGCATCACCCATTAAAGGTCTTAAAGAACTGATTCCCAGAATTTCTACTCATGGCAAAAATTGGGTTTATGCAACAAAATATATCGGGATAG
>CALBMD010000272.1 GCA_937896265.1 uncultured Pseudomonadota bacterium | reverse complement strand
AAGGATATTAAACGATCTATCAAAACGGTCTTTAAGATAGTCTAGAAAATCGGGGTCGTCGTCGACGATTAGTAAGTTAAGACGAACCTTAGAAACCTCATTTATAGCTTGAAAAACCTGATTAATTTCAATTGGCTTTTTAATAAATCCAGAAGCTCCTAAGGCCAAAGAATCTTCTCTATTTTTTTCATCTATGCTGGTTGCAATGATAGGAATAATCCGGCCTCGATGATTCTTGCGCATATTCTTAATAAACTCAAGACCATTCATCACAGGCATATTGATATCAGTCAAAATGAGATCAGGGCGATTAGCAAAAGCTGCTGACATAGCTTCTAAGCCATTTTCACTTGTCGAAACAGCAAATCCCTTATTTAATATATGCTTAAGAAGAATCGTATTGCTAATTTCGTCATCAATAATAAGCAAATGTGGATTCATAGACACCTTCTCATCAGATGTTTCCTCTATTTTATCACAAGATGCTTTCGACCGTTGCTTTTGTCAAATCAAATAGTTAGCCTTAATATTAGGCTGCCTTAGGTAAATCTGATCATAACAAGAAAAATTGTTTATGAGATTTCAGCAAGGAAGAGGGTTTATGAAGAACTAGCTATGCATGCTTCCCAAACCCCAGAAACTTTGATGCATTACTCGACAATTAAGGAGCACTATGGCTATTAAACATCTTTCATCAGAAGAAATAGCAACAATGCCAGTAGCTGAAAAAGACAGATGGTGGCGTGACCAAGTTTTTCGTGAAACCATGCCACAGCTGACTCTAAGATCAGGCTTAACTGGCGTTCTTCTCGGCGCCATCTTATCACTAACTAACCTTTATATTGGCATCCGTACTGGCTGGACCCTAGGTGTCGGCATCAGCTCAGTGATTATCTCTTTTGCTGCTTTCAAGCTGTTAGCACGGCTTGGGCTGGGCGAAGAGATGACTATCTTAGAAAACAACGCCATGCAGTCAATTGCGTCATCAGCTGGCTACATGACTACTCCCTTAGTAACATCACTTGCTGCCTATATGGTTGTCACAGGCAACATCATTCCAATGTATCAAACTATCATTTGGATCATTGCCATTTCTCTTCTTGGAGTTCTCTTTGCTTTTCCATTAAAACGGCGATTTATCAATGACGAGCAATTACCATTTCCAGAAGGTAGAGCCGCAGCTATTGTCATGGACAACCTACATCAAAATCAAGACAACAATGGTATATTTAAAGCCAAAATCCTTGGAGTTGGCGCCCTACTTGCCGCTACTATCGAGATGCTGCGTGCTGAAGATTTTTTGCATCTGATCAAGCTTAAATTCCTAGCCATCCCAGAATACTGGGATGAGTTAATATATAAATTCTGGACTCCAACCTTAATGGGCATCCCACTTAAAGACCTAACCTTGCGCATGGACTCCTCTATTGTAATGCTAGGTGCTGGCGGTTTAATGAACCTGAGTACCGGTATGTCTATGCTTACCGGTGCTATCTTTAACTACTGCTTCTTGGCACCCATTCTAATTAACCAAGGCATTATTGAAGGCACTGGATTTAAGAACATTACTATGTGGGCCCTTTGGGGCGGGGTGGCGATCATGACGACTACCTCTCTCTATTCTTTTTTTTCGAAGCCAAAATTGATTCTTAATTCTTTTCGCGGCCTTTTTGGCAAAAAGACCCAAAAGAGCGATGTGCTCAAAGATATCGAATTGCCACTTTGGATCTCTTTAGTAGGCATCCCTATTATAGGGATTTTTATCATGATCACAGGCAAAGAATTTTTCCAAATAGATTGTCTGATGTCTGCTATTGCCATACCCATGGTGTTTGTTTTCACCACCATAGCAGTAAATTCGACAGCGCTGACATCCATCACACCAATCGGCGCAATGGGCAAACTTACTCAGCTTTGCTATAGCATTTTGTCACCAAATAATATCAAAACCAACCTCATGACAGCAGGCATCACTGGAGAAGTTTCTGCAAATGCTGCCAACTTACTCATGGATATCAAACCAGGATATATGCTTGGAGCTAAGCCACGCCATCAAGCAATTGGCCATGTGCTAGGCATTTTTTCAGGAGCTTTTGCCTCTGTGCCAGTGTTTTATGTTATTTTGCAGCATGATGTTTCTCGTATGCTTACAGATCACTTACCATTGCCTGGCGCTCAAATATGGAAAGCAGTCGCAGAGGTTTTAACCAAGGGCCTTGAATTCCTTCATCCTACAGCACGTTGGGCAGTATTTATTGGTGCTTTTTTAGGCGTCCTATTTGAATTGATACGCAAAATGACTAACAATAGATTTCCTCTATCAGGGATCGGTATTGGATTAGCGTTTGTTTTGCCTTTTCCTGACGTTTTAGCTATGTCTTCTGGTAGCATTTTATTTTGGTTAGCAGGAAAGAAATTTCGCGACCCCAAAGCCCTCGCTCATCGTGTACTAGTAGAAAACCAGGAAACAGCCTGTGCTGGGGTCATTGCTGGCGGTGCACTGATTGGTATCATAATAATTTTGTTAACAACATTATTCCCAG
>CALBMD010000271.1 GCA_937896265.1 uncultured Pseudomonadota bacterium | reverse complement strand
AACAACCATTTTTATAAGTGGATTTTAGCTTCTTTTCTTTGTTAGCAAAATTTATTGGAGAAAAGTGCTCCACGTAGCTTAAATTTTTTCGCCAACAACGAAGGTAGTGTTGGTTACGAGCTAATAGAATATCCAAGGCGATATTAGTTGCATCAGTCTCATTATCAATATCAAAAGCACTGCATTTGACACCGATCTCACGTTGTATAACTTTACCAAAAGCGAGATAAGAAAAATTTTCTGCGCTGATAGAATCTTCCCGATCTATACCTGTGGCAAAGCTTGATACCAAACTAAGCTGCAGAGGATGCTGCACTTTAAGCAAAGCTTTAGCAAGATGACGAAGTTGGCTCAATGCTACCAGGCCATACGCACCACCATCAATAGTCGTTAAATCAACAATGTGATCTATGTTATTTTCTACTATTAAAGAAGCTATTTCCGACATTACTGTATCTGGCGTCACAATCAAATCAATCACGTGCCTAGTCGATGCTATAAAATAGTTAGCAATAGCTTTTGCTCGCGATTGATTGCAATGCAATACTAAAACAGTTGTTCCTTTAGCATCAAGCCCTAGCTTTGGGCTAACATCCGGCAAAAATAGCCGCTCATAATGGATAGGATTTTTAGCTACTATGCTTTCGATGTATGCTGGATCAAAACGAATCCAATGTCGGGTAGATTTGAATATGTATCCAGGAATACTAATTTTGATTCGATCTTGATTTTCATAAAAACTGATAAGCTCATTTGTTCTTCCTGCAAGATACGATGCAGCCATCGGCGACAAAACTTTATCAACAGTATCTTCTTGATAGCTATTTGTACTTATGTAAGTCCTTATCAAAGAAGCAACTTTACTTTTGTCATTGCCAATAAATGCTGCTCGATATTCAAAATGACTGCGACCAATAGCAGCCGTATAGCATATATCACTCAGGCTTTCATTTGTTTGCATTAGGAAATCAGTATACTTAAGAAGCATTTCTCTCAAAGATTCTAATGATTTTGCTGAGATAACTAAAATGTCATTAGCATTATCTCTCGCTTGAGATTTTCTATCCAAATTTTCAAGTACCATATGGCAATTAGTGCCACTCATCCCGAAAGAGTTAATCCCTGCAACCCGTTTGTCACTATTCCATTCCTCAACCTCCTGACCAACATAGAAGGGGCTAATTCCAAAATCGATTTTTTGGTTTGGCATGTTGAAATGAAGAGTTGGGGCTTTTTTCTTATTCTTAATAGATAATACAGTTTTAATAAAACTTGGCATCCCTGACCCCTCATAGAGGTGACCCATATTTGACTTAACTGAAGTAAGAAAACAAAATTGCCGCTTAGTTGTAATTTGTTCGAAGGCTGCTTTAAGAGCATTCACTTCGATAGGATCTCCCAAACTTGTCCCAGTGCCATGCGCTTCGATAAGTTCCACATTTTTAGGATCGATACCTGATGCTTCCCAAGCTTTTTCGATGACCACTTTTTGGGCAGCTCCATTGGGAGCTGCAATGCCTAACGATCGTCCATCTTGATTGATAGCGCTACCTTTGATAACTGCATAAATAGAATCTTTGTCCCTAATCGCATCAGCTAAAGGCTTTAAAACAACAATGCCACAACCCTCACCAATCCCAACTCCATCTGCGTCATTATCAAAAGGCTTTGAACGCCCTGACTTCGATTCAAAAGCAACTTGCTGATCTACTATAATAATTGGCGCCAAGGTTAATTTAATGCCTCCAGCCAAAGCCATGCTACACTCTCCTCGTCGAAGAGACTCGCAAGCTTCATGAATAGCAACAAGTGACGATGAACAAGCAGTATCGATCAAGAGACTTGGCCCCTTGAGATTAAGAAAATAGGATAATCTAGACGGGATAATTGAAGGTAAATTACCAGGGACCCGCATATCAATCGATTCCTCAGGCTTCAAAAGCCAAAGATCTTTATAATTGAATGGTCTAAAATCAGGCATAAATCCAACAAAAACACCTGTATTTGTATTTTGAGCTAGCGTCCCACCATAGCCAGCATCTTCTAAAGCATTGATTCCAACCTCAAGAAAGATCCGTTGATTTGGATCCATGACCTCAGCTTCTTTCGGAGAGATTCTAAAATACTCGTTATCAAATGTATCGATACGATCAAGATAAGAACCCTTACTATATTGATAATCGATATGCTCTTTCTTATTAAAAAAGTACATCCCTTCGACAAATGGCAAGGCATCTTGCCGCCTCTCTTTAGGAAACTCTCCAATAAGATCTGATTTCGCACAAATTTTTTCAAAAAATTCTTTACTGTCTTTTGCTTGAGAAAATCTCGAAGCCACACCGATAACTGCTATCATACTGAAACTCCAATATTTTCTTTCTTACAGTGGTTAATTATCATTATTGTTTCCCGTATTAATCCTAATTTTTCAGGAGAAAGTAAAACACCAGAAACAACATCATTATAGACATTACTGAGACGTAAGCAGCATTCGGTAAGTATTTTGTCATATTGAACGAGCTATCAGTATAGTTTTTTGTTGTA
>CALBMD010000270.1 GCA_937896265.1 uncultured Pseudomonadota bacterium | reverse complement strand
CTTTGACATTCTCTAGATAGGCCTGCCATTGAGTTGGTTGTAATTCGCCTGAAAAAATGGCTCGAAAGAAGGGGTTATCCGATTTCATCTGCTGGTAAAAATGATCAATTTTAGCGGTAATAACTGGATAGAAATCCATAAAAATCCCTCATCGGTAGCTAAATAAATTGAAAATAAAAAAGATCATCCCGACTGGGATGATCTAAAAGGGCGTATTAGGCCTTTTATTGGCATCTTAGATGCAAACGGTTGCAAAACGCTTTTTCATTGCGAGCTCCTTTCTTGATTGGGAGTTGCTGAAACCTCATGACGTTGTTCTGTGGTTAGCTTAAACAACGAATCCGAGTGAAAGGTGGCACTGAAACGTTTGGCAAAATCCTCGTAAATTTTGTCATCAAGAAAACGACATAGATGCACTGTCGCACCAAATCTCTCAGACAGCGCCACATGCTGCACTACATAACCAAGCTTGTTGGTAATATGTAGGTGCTTGAGATTAGTAGCTCCGACGTCACCTTCGAGGCGTTTAACCCCATAGCGCTGCAATAGTTCTATAAGCTTTTGATGAAAGGTGAAGTAGATATTTTGGTTTTGATAACCAGGTCGCATCGAGCAGCTACGAACATAGTAAGAATTCCAATCCTGTACCGTGCAGATCATCATCCCAACAAATTCCGACTGATCTTCAAAAACGAAGAAGTCACCCACTTCATCATAATAGCGCTCACGAAAGAGTAAAGTTGCTTCATCGAGGCGCTCGGCAAAAAGAGAATCACCTAGATCAGTATGATAAATCTCTTTAAAATGCTGCTTGATCATCATTAGCCCGTGCTTGCTATCAATGTAGCGAACGGTAATTGAACCAATTGAGATAGGAAGTTCAGCTTGCCAATTGATACCCCATAGCCGGTTGCTTAACGTTTGTCGCAGTGGCGAGTGTTCTTGAGTAATAGGAGACATCGCAGTCCTCTATGACGCAGCATTTTTGTTTGGTATTTTTTATCAACTGTTTTCAGTCTTGATGGTCAAACGCGATTTGAGAAATAAATTTTTTATTACTTTTTGAATATATGGAAAATAAACTAAAATACGTCGCACACAGCAAATGACGCAAAGAAAAACCAATGACCTCAAGGGTTTTTTATGGTATTAAATAAAATTTAGGCATAAATAATTATGCATAGACAATGCGATGAACAAAAGTGTTTTAGTATTGGCGATAAAAAAATCTAAATTACATCAGCAACACCATGGCACTCGAAGCAAAAAGAGGGTGAAATTCTCTTTGACATAAGTTACGGGAGATAAAAAAATTAACGCAAAATTGGTGGTGGCTTTAATTCTTGTTGGTGTTTCTATCGCAGCGCTTTTGATTTATCCGACGAAATCCGAAATCAAAATTCAAGTTTTGGTGAATAGTCTGTCTGATTTTTCGGTGTCCTACAATTTACCGTCATCAGCACAATGTGTTTTTTTTGGCCAATCGGACAATGTGCTGCTTCCTCGGGGCAAGGTCTCCGCCTTGGGTCGGTCGCACAGTTTCAGCCAAGATGATTCGTCTCTATGCTTTGATAAGCCAGTGAGTGCGTTTCAGATCCGCTTTGCCGTCGAGCCAATCGATAGCCCGGCGAGCTACCTCCCTTTTCATATTTTTTCAGACGGCAGCTTTTCTCTATTTTTACCCTATATCAATATTACTAGATTAGATGATTCATTTTCAGCCAGTCGACTTGATGTTTCTACGAAAGCCATTTCTTTTATTTTAGATCAAGTTCGATATGCAGAAAGCGGAAAGAATATTCCAGTGCGTGATGTTGATGCATACGTGTACTTTGGGTCTAGCCAATTGAAAAGTAGAGGTACATTTTCAGCAATTTTTGATCCTAAGTTGTCACCTGCTATAGCTGCTTTTATTGAGATAACCTTGAACGAGCTGATGATGAGGTATACCTCCATCCTTGTCCCAAAACTGCGAAATAATCCGAGTATATTTGTTGGCTTCAACAAAGCGAGCGACAAATTTGATATTAGCGCTGACGTCGTAGGTGGTAAAAACATATATATCACCCTTGGAGGAAGTCAAACCCTTGCTAGTCTTACAGAGAGCTGGAAGCCAATTGCACTTATACTCGCTCACGAGTTAAGCCACCTTTGGAACGGTGGTCAGGCTCAAAATACATCAGCAAGATGGCTTCACGAAGGTATGTCGGATATTCTGGCTATCGAAGCGTTAGTCGATCTAGGTTTTATGTCTATCAATGAAGGTAATAGCTTACAGCAAGCGGCTATTGATAGATGCGCAAGCCACAGTGATGCGAGGGTGTTTTTAGCTAGCGGTGAAGTTGATTTCTCGTCGGATATTGAGAAGGCGCACTATGATTGCGGTGCAAGTGTATATATATCCGCGGTTCGAGAGGCAGAAACAATGCGAAAAAGGATGGCTACTCACGACATATGGAATGAACTTATCTCACTAGAGAGAGACGATGCTCATTCTTATAGCAAAGAGGATTTGATGAAGGTGTTTACCAAACACAACCTAGTCCAAAGTCGAGACCTCGTTATAAAATTAGAGTCAAAGGATTGTTCTTCGCAGTGTCTAATGAGAACTCTAAAAGGCATTCGGCAGCCGAATAAGTGATTACTCTTTTGTTGCACCAAAGCACGAACTCCTTCTGCATGGACTGCTGTCGTCGACAAGTTATGCTTTTGGACTACCACCGAGATGTGGCCTGTCTCCATAACTTCTTGCATTACCTGTTCTTATAGTTCTTTTGAATACGCCGCACGCGCCTCGCCCAAAAATCATAGAAGCTAAAGCGATTGCTGCCCCGTCTGAGAATATTGGCATCGCTCAACACAAACGCATCTACAAAGAGAACATTTACCAAGGAATTCAGCGAAGAAGCCGTAAAAACGGTGTTGGTTGACGGACTAGCTCAGTCGGAGGTGGCTCGCACGCTAGCCAGTGCACAACGTGATGGGATTTATTTCTGCGTGAAGGTAGCTGCAACGGACCTAAGGGATCTATAAAAAAGGTGTTTTTGAAAAAATCTTTATTTATCTCAGTTCTGAGTCGATAGCCACTGACAAGTGAACTTTGTTAAAAGGAAAAGAGACATGGTCTTTACTAAACAAAAATACTTTTTTTTATTCACTGCTATATTTTCATTTTTGCTTTCCGTTTCTTCATGTAGTAGAGGACGCAGAGACAATATCAGCAACATTAATCCCTCTTCTCAGAATAACCAGGATCAAGAAGATAATGAGTTAGAGATCGATTGGGGCGATACTTTCAAATTAGCTATTACCGTTCCAAAGAAAGTGATCAAGGGAGTGCCATTCAAGGCAACTGTTGTCATCAGCAACATAGCTGGTATACCTAAGCCCTACAAAGGCACTTTAGCCTTTTCGACTAACGATGCATCGCCTCTGGTGAAGATGCCAGCTCCTATGCCCATTGATGTCCCAGCTTCTAGCCGGTCAATAGTTATGACCTTTGAAACCCAGTTTACTCTAGGCACAGTGACCTCTAATACTCGAGCCATAACGATTACTGTGGACGATAGTGTTTTAGACCTTAGTGGCTCGATACCGGTGATAGTCGAAGGTGGAAACGATGAAATAACTGGTACTGGTAATGGTAATGATAATATAGATAAGAAACTTTCCTTTAGCGTTGAGGGCGCGCTTGAAAAGTATGGAAGGTTATATTATGAGGATAAATTCTTTAAGGTTAAGCTTCCACGAGCACTTACCAGCAACACTACGTTTTCCATTTCAACATCACAGGTTGGTGGCAGCATTCCAGGGACAGATTTTACCGCTAATCCATATTTGATAACTGTCCCTGCCGGCAAAGATTTTTTTGAAGTCGAAGTGCCAAAAATCATAGATAGAGTGCACGAAATCGATCGTCCTGCCGTTACGTTTAATATCAACATTGCACAAGATGCATTTTATACTCTAACTCAGCCCATCCATCTAGAAGCAGGACCTGTTGCACTAAAAAACACTAAGGCCATTGCTACTGGAGGCAATCACACCTGCGCTTTACTTGCACCAAATGGAGCCGTTAAGTGCTGGGGAGATAAC
>CALBMD010000269.1 GCA_937896265.1 uncultured Pseudomonadota bacterium | reverse complement strand
CCTAAAAAAATACTTATTACCGGTTTAAAAAGCCAGGTCATGGAGCTAAAGCACATTTTGACAAATACTATCGATGTAAGTAATCTTAATCAGTCTAAGGTATTTGAAATTGGTCTTAATACTTTAGGCCTCGATTCTGTTACTTTGTCGCCCAAAGAAGTATCCGTCAAACTCCAGATCGGTGAGAAAAAAATCAACAAGCGTTTTATGAATATTCCTGTCGAAGTGGAGCAGGAATATGTGACAAAAATTAGACCTTCTTTTGTATCGATTGTTATTCAAGGAAATCCTGCTGTCATTAACAGTGCCGCCTTCACTGATTTCAAAGCATTTCTTGATGTGAGATCTTTAAGGCCTGGTAAATACGAAAAAGAAATTCAGGTAAAAATTCCTAAAGATACTGTCCTTATTGAAACTTTACCGGAAAAAGCCTTTATCGAAGTGACCTCTAGAACAAGTAAGAAGGATTAAGCAAGGAGATTATCGTGGCCAAAAAAAAAGCTCACCAACCTCGACTTGGAAAAATTTTTGGTACTGACGGTGTCCGCGGTAAAGCCAATGTTTATCCGATGTCTGCAGATGCAGTCTTACAACTCGGGCAAGCCATTGGTCTTTATTTTAAGGAGCACTACGACAGACCGCGTATTCTCATCGGCAAAGATACGCGAAAAAGCGGCTATATGCTTGAGCAAGCCCTTTCTTCTGGAATTTGCAGTGTTGGCGTTGACACCTTTTTCTTAGGCCCGCTACCAACACCTGGCATTGCTTATTTAACACGAGGCATGCGTGCTAATGCTGGCATTGTCATTTCAGCTTCTCATAACCCTTATTATGATAATGGTATCAAAATCTTCTCTTCAGATGGTTATAAACTACCTGATTTGGTTGAAGATGAGCTTGAAAGACTTGCTTCAGATCCTAACCTTGGCCACTACTTGCCGACTGGCGCTGAGATAGGTACTACCCAAAGGATTGAAGATGCCATCGGTCAATACGCTGTTTTTTTAAAAGAACAATTCCCTAAACACCTAACTCTTGAAGGGCTGCGTATTGTTTTAGATTGTGCTAACGGCGCAGCTTACCGGGTAGCACCAAAAGTATTTGAAGAGCTTGGCGCTGAAGTTTTTGTCATTGGTAACAAGCCAAATGGTGTAAACATAAACGAGCAGTGCGGCGCTTTACACCCACAAAATCTCATCGATAAAGTAAAGCTCTACAAAGCCGACATTGGCCTGGCCGTCGATGGTGACGCTGATCGTTTAGTTGTAGTTGATGATAGGGGCGAGTTGCTTGATGGTGATGAAATCATGGCTATCTGCGGCACTCATTTTATTGAACTAGGCAAACTTAAAAAGAATACCCTAGCAGCAACTGTAATGAGCAATATGGGTCTTGAGCTTGCTATCAAAAAAGCAGGTGGCAACCTTGTTAGAACACAGGTTGGAGATCGCTATGTTGTTGAGGCTATGCAGCAGCAAGGCCTCAACCTTGGCGGCGAGCAATCTGGTCATTTGATTTTCCGCGATTGCTCAACCACTGGCGATGGCATCTTAGCAGCCCTTGCTTTGCTTGAGATTGTGATCAGTAAAGAAAGAACAGTTTTTGAGCTAAAAAAATGCATGCAAAAATTACCACAGGTGCTAAAAAATATTCAGGTTAAAGAAAAGATTCCTTTAGAACAAATGCCAGAGTTAACCAAGCTATTACGCTCAATGGATCAAATGCTCGGCTCAGAAGGAAGGGTGCTTTTTAGATACTCAGGGACAGAGTCAAAAGCCAGGATCATGATTGAAGGTAATAACGTTGACCAAATCAATCAAATGGCTAATGACGTAGCAGAAAAAGCTTTGACTTCAATCGATCACTATCTTGAAAAGAGTGTGTAAAAACTATGACAGATAGCCTAAAACCTCTTTGGCAAGAACATGCTGATATTTTGCAATTAAAGAATGTTGCGCAAAAAGTTTGGCAAGAGCTTACCACTAAAAAACCATTTGCTCTGCTGCTTTTAGGCGATCTTGGCGCCGGCAAAACAGCCCTTACGCGCGAAATTTTATATCATGCCGGTCTATCGCCTCAAAGACCAGTTAATTCTCCCACCTACACCTTAGCCAATGAGTATAAGATAGATCAAGATATCTATGTCCATC
>CALBMD010000268.1 GCA_937896265.1 uncultured Pseudomonadota bacterium | reverse complement strand
TCTAACTCTTTGTTTTTCTAAGACTAAAATGACATCAAGCTTCGTGTCAATAATAATCATAGCAAGAAGTGAGTGGGGCAGAAAATTTTCGCAGCTGGTACTTCCAAAAAAGTCTAAGAAATTAGCTTTAATATGGATTGCTCAAGATTTTTTATGTATTATCCCGGTTAATTTTAAACTAATGAATTGAGGTGATTTTTGTCTAGGGCTGTTGTTGTATTATTATTTGGTGGGATATTCTCAGTGATGAGCATGGTTGGTCATGCTTCGGAAGAAGCTTTTTCTCCTTTTGTTAAACTTTACGCAGATAGTTCTAAGCAACCTAAAGCTAGCAATGTGGAAGAAGAAATTATTTCTTGTATTGATAAACTTTTTTATCAAGAGTCTCAGATTCCAAAAAATCCTAATCTTATACCGATAAAATCAGATTTAGGCGAATATTCCCCCCCTTGTGAAGTTTTTTGGGCCAAAATAGAAAGGATACAGGACATAGAGGAAATCGAAAGAATATTAAAAGCTAAAATTGAAACTTATCGAGACCCGAGTGGGAAAAAGCTTAGAGCACAAATTAATTTCGCTATTTTTTTTAAAGAAAAAATAGCTGAGTTAGTCCGTAGCAAACCTGAAAAAGCCAAGTATCTGCCAAAATTTCGTAAACTTGTTCAGTTACTTTTTTACCCTTGCATTGGCATCAATGATTTAGATGAAAAATCAAAAAAGGAAGTGCGAGCGTCTTGGTGGCATTGGTTTCATGATGACAAATATTTAGACAAAATTTTAGAGCAACAAAACATCACTGAGGAACGCTATGCAGAGTTTCTAGATGCCTTTTCCCAAACAATGGACCATTTCTAGACAAAGAGACCCATAAAGCAATAAGGCTACCCGTTTGTAAAGAACCAGCCTGCACTCGACTAGACGCGGTTAATGCAAAGAGATCACCTGACGCCGGTCGGGCCATGCGGCCGCGACGGCTGGTGATGACCCTGTGCTTGTGGCTAGCAGATAGAACACAGCTGGTGATTTCTTTACATTAACCGCGCGTATTCGATGTCGCTTCCAAGCTAGCTCCCATCGTCATCACCAGCTGTCAACCGGCCCGGCTGGCGTCCCCATCATTATCACCAGCCGTCAACCGGCACGACTGGCGTCCCCTCATCATCACCAGCTGTCAACCGGCACGACTGGCGTCCTTCATCGTCATCACCAGCCGTCGTGGCCGCACCGCCCGACCGGCGTCAGGTGATCTGTCTGCATAACCCGCGTATTCGATGTCGCTATTCAACCTTGAGCACTTCTTCGCCTCTTGGTAATTGCTTGCCACTACTGCTAAAATGGTTAGAAACAACCTTGGGAGAACACCATGTTGCGAAAGATCTTAGCTGGTATTGCCATTATTCTCGTTATCCTCGCTGCTGTGATTGCTATGCAGCCTTCTGAATTCAAAATCAGCCGAAGCATCACCATCGAAGCTAGCGCTTCTGATGTTTTTCAAGAGGTCATCGATTTTCATCGTTGGCCAAACTGGTCACCATGGGCTCGTCTTGATCCGGCGATGAAAACAGAATTCACCGGTACCCCAGGTGTTGATGGTTCCAGCCATGGCTGGAGCGGCAACTCAGCAGTTGGTGAGGGCCGCATGACCTTAATTAAAAGCATTGCACCGAGCTTGATCTTGATTAAGCTTGATTTTACACGCCCAATGAAAGCCACTAATATCACTCAATTTAGCTTTGAGTCTCAAGGCGCTGCCACAGCTGTAACATGGACAATGAGTGGCAACAATAATTTCATCGCCAAGGCCTTTCATTTGGTGATGAGTATGGACAAAATGGTTGGCCCAGACTTTGAACATGGCTTAGCTAAACTCAAGGACATTGCCGAAAAGAAAACCCCTGCTGCGCAGTAGATTTAAACTCACGGCAAAGTTGAAGAAACTTCACTGACGTCTTCGAACACTAAACAGTTGGCAAGCCACTTTGCACCCAATAGGACATACCACCAATCAAATTGTAGGCATCTAGCTCATAGCTCAGCGCCTGCATAGTTGCTCTTGCTGAACGACCCCCTGCATGGCAAACAAAAATATATTTCATTCCTGGTTTTTGCTCTGCAAGAAAATCATCGAGCTCTGCGCCAAGAGTGATAAGCCTTGCCCCCTCAATATGCCCTAGCTCACCGCTATACTCATCTGGCCGCCGCACATCAACAATGATTTGGTTTTTAGCATGGATATCAAGGTCCTGTGGCTCTATTTCTGGTATCTGATTCATAAAGTTTCCTTTGTATCATTCATCTAAAAGAACCCAAACTATCACCACCTAGGAAAAAATGCTACTCTCCCTTAAGCACGATCATGACTACCTCAAAGCTGGAGCAAACAGCCATTAAAGAGAGGTTCCAATGCTGCGCATCGCTACTATCATCATCAAACACATGAGCCACATGGCCTACTTCAACCTCTTAGCTCGCTGGCAAATCCTGCGCTATGGCAAGTTTTCACAGGAAAAACGCTATCAATACATGTCCAACTGGGGCCAAAAAGTTCTAGCTTCAGCTGGCATTAAGGTTGACTATAAAGGCAAATTCCCTGACCAGCCAGGCATTGTCGTAGCCAACCATGTTGGTTTTCTGGATATCCCAATGCTCCTACATATTTGTCCTCTTAGTTTTGTGCTCAAAGCAGAGCTTAAACGTTGGCCTATTTTGGGCACAGCAAGCCGTCTTTCTTCCTATATTTTTATCAAACGCGATCAACCAAACTCACGAGAGTATGCGGCTCAACAAATCGCCAAAAAAGTTCTTGAAGAGAAAGAACGAGTCTTGGTCTTTCCTTCCGGCACGACAGGGCTAGCAGGCACTAAGCCATGGCGGCAAGGATGCTTCAAAATCGCTCAGCGTGAAGGGCTTCCTATCTATCCAGTACGGCTAACCTTTGATCCTCCAGAATCTGCAACTTTTGTTGGAAACGATTTGTTTTTTCCCAAATTGATTCAGCTGCTTCGCTCTCCTCCTCGCTACGTGGGAGTAGAAGTTTTCCCTGCTGAAAAGATTAGCGATGCCGCCGCCGATTGCGCTCGTATTCAAAGCCTTTGCGAAGGCACAGTCTAGAGAGGGTAGAACGACTAAAGAACAGCAGAAAATTTAGACAAAGCCTCACATCTGCCTGTCCCTTTCCCAAAATAGCTATCATCTAAAGAAAATAGAGCAATATCCGATAAAAAGAGCATGAAATTACTACACCCTACTCTTAGCTCAGAAGAGCTAGATCATCTTGAAAGACTCAAAGATAAAGCCTCTTCGGCAGCAAAAATTCGCGTAGAAAACCAAGTTGCTCTTGACGGTATGCAGCTACCTATTTATTCGTTTGAATTCGGCACTGGCGGTAGCAAAGTTCCAACTATTGTCTTTATCGGCGGTGTACATGGCATCGAAGTTATTGGCACCCAGGTGGTACTTTCTTTTATGGAAACCCTCTGCGAACTCTTAAGCTGGGATGAAGCCACTCACCACATGCTCAGCAAGATGCGAGTCTTATTTTATCCCATTGCTAACCCGGGTGGCATGGCATTAGGTACAAGGTCTAATCCGAAAGGCGTTGATCTGATGCGCAATGCACCAATCGATGCTGCAGATTTAAACCCCGCTTTTATCATGGGAGGCCATCGTCTATCATCAATGTTGCCTTGGTATCGTGGTAAAGCCACAGATTGTCTAGAACTAGAAGCAGACACTCTTTGTAATTTTATTCGCCGCGAACTCTGGGAAACCCCCTTTTCGATTGTGCTAGATGTACACTCAGGCTTTGGTGCTCACGATAGAGTTTGGTTTCCTTTTGCTTCAAACAAAAAGCTCTTCCCTAAAGTTGCTGAAATGATGCAGCTAAAAGAGCTTCTTGATCGCACATTTCCACATCACGTCTACCATATTGAACCACAAAACAGTCAATACCGCACGCATGGTGATCTTTGGGACTATCTCTACCTGCAACATGAAAAAGAAACTAAAGCGGGGACTTTTCTCCCCTTATGCTTGGAAATGGGCTCCTGGGCATGGGTAAAAAAGAATCCTGGCCAATTAATAAGCAGCCTTGGCATCTTCAACCCCATTCTACCGCACCGCCAGGCTCGTATTTTGCGCCGCCACCACCCGTTTCTAGACTTTCTCGTTCGCGCTACTTCCGCCTACTCCCAATGGGCGGATATCACCGATGGATTGCGCCATAAACTCAACAATCAAGCTCAAAGTCTTTGGTACAAAAAAACTGCATAGTTGATATAAAATCCTTAATTTTAACAGCATAATTAGCACTACTCCGCAGAAATTACAGAAAGCAACCAGCTAAGACAGCCTAGCAACAAAACGATCTAGCTCCCCTAACACCCAACTGGGAGCATCCATCGGCAAGTCATGTCCTGCTGTTTCATGCATCGCTAGATAACACCCATAGCGCCTAGAAATAGCCTCACTAGAGCGGTAATCAACAAGCCTATCGCCACGAGAGCAAAGCACAGCAAGCCTGGCAGCAGCATCCGCAGTAAGTTCATCCACAGGACGATAGCATGCGGCTGCTACTAATTGCTGCAACGCCGACAAGCGACTTACTGGCGCCTGTTCTTGAATCTGAACCCAGTTAGCCAACTGCAAAGGATCAGTTCCATAGAGATTACTCACCGCTGACAAAATCATCTTCTCACGATACTCCACACCACTACTAGCAAAAGCGCTGACTAACTTCGGATAGTTTTCAACCTTAAGCCGCCAAAAAAACGGCGCAAGTGTTGCCATGCTGGAATTCAGCAAACAGCAACCATGAATCTCCTCAGGGTAGCGAGAAAACCAGTCAAAAGCCATCATACCGCCCATCGACAGCCCAACCAAAACGCTAGGCATTCCTGATGTAGTCATAGCATTTAACTGACTGCGTAGGTCAGCCACATACGCACCAAGCTGCCATGGAACCTTCACATCAAGACGGTTACCTGTGCCTGGCACATCAAGAAAGATCACATTAGCAGCATAAGGGCGCTCTCGCAATACATCTACCCACTCACCCCAGTGCCGCCCCTCTCGAGCTAAGCCACGCAATAAAATCAGCGTATACTTCTTCACGACGGTTGCTGCGGTGTACGAAACTTCCGCCCCACAGTAGGATTAAGATTTGACGCATCCAAAATAGTCAAAAAGTCATAGCAGTTAAATGTCGCATCATAAGCAGGCACTGTAGCTAGCTTTGCCCCAGCATTTAAATAAGCTCGTAGCAGTGGTGGCACTAGCTCTTTAGCTTCAGGCATACCAGGCTCAAGATCATTAAAACTATGCAGGATGCTGGCGCTTTGGCAGTACTTGCGTGTCGGCAAAATGCCATAGCGATCATCAATCGCCCCTTGCTCTTTAAAATAATACATGAGCCCTAAAACCTGCTTAGGAGACACATGATTGACGCTACTCAAGCCAAAGAGATACTTTGCGCCAACAGCTTGCAAATACTGAGATAGCCCTTGCCACAGCAGAGCAATAACCACACCCTTACGGTAATCTCGGTGAACACAGGCACGGGAAAGCTCAACCTTGATATCTTTTACCTTCACAAAATTGCCAATAGAAAATTCTGTCGAAGAACAAAATTTCTGTGATATTTCCGAGCAAATCAATCGGTAGGTGCCAACAACTTTATCGATAGTGGTATCTTTGATAATCAGTAGATCAGCCACATCATCAAAGCGATCGCGATCAATACCAAGAATCTTGCGATTAGTAGCTAGCTCACGATGGAAGATGTCAAAACGCAGGCGGTAGCATTCTTTTTTCTCACGGAAAGAATCTGCTGTTTTAATCTGGAACTTACCCACAGTGAAATTAATTGGAACATAGGGCCCCCAATAAAAAGGCTTGCTCAAGGGAAGGAATTTGCTCAATGACTTAGAGTTAAAGTGGATAGAGCGTTGGGTAGATTCCGACGTTGACGAAAAGGTGCCCATAAAACTTCCCTATTTTCATAAAAAAAGTTTAACGACGCTAAATCTCATGAACCACAGGACTACTACTACAGGTATAACCCAACCCTCAACTTGACACAATCACCACAATGAGCGGCGAGATTTTTAGTTGCAACTCACTTCAAATTTTTAGCTAGAGAGACAGGGCTGTCTTATCTAAATTTAAAATCCAGCAAGGATGAGGGTTTGGGAGAAAACCGCGCAGCTGGTTTCTCCCAAGAGATTTCTTTCTGGGAAACCAGCTGCGCAGTTTTCCCAGACCCTTCCTTGCTTTCAAAAAAGCAACTAAATTTAGATGAGACAGCCCTGGCTAGAGAGAAATGTTTAAAAAATAGCTGCCAAGCGACTCCAAGCATGGCAAACTTCCTCATTTACACAGGGGGATCAATGTTATTAAAACTAAAGGCTGTCTCTATTGCCTTGACTCTCATGTCTCTTAAAGGAACCTTCGCCATGGCTCATTCTCAATTACACGAAATCGTAACTACTTATTCTGAGAGCTATAAGCGACTTGATGCCTATCTTGCCCCTTACTTCGGCGTGGAGGAGCTTCTTGGACAATTTGGTGACTACCCAAGTCCGACATACTTCAACCGCCTAAAAAGCCTATGCCAAACTACCTTGGCCAAACTGGACACTGTCGACCAAAAAACGCTTTCAGCTAAAGACACCGTGCTCTACCGCCTCTTACATGGTGATCTAGAGGTAACTTTGGCAGGCTATGATTTCCCCAGTGAGCTATTGGCCTTCAACCAGATGGATAACCGCCTGCATTCTTATATCGATGATTCCAACAAAGATTTAACCCTCTTTCCTTTTGATACAGTAGCTCACTATGACGCTTTTGTTTCAAGATCAGATGGCCTAAGGGCTTATGTCGATGCCCAAATCGAAGTTCTACGCCGAGGTATCAAGACTGGCGTTACTTTGACAAAATTGCTTGCTGAGCGCACCCTGCCTACCTTTCAAGAAGGCTTAGAACCAGTCGTCGAAAAAAACCCATTTTGGCGACCTATCACGTTTATGCCAGAGTCTTTCCCAGAAGCTGACAAAAAACGTCTCAAAGAAGCTTTTCGCAAAATGATCACCGAACGCATCGTGCCATCTTTCGCCAAATTTGATCATTTTTTTAGAGATGAATACTTGCCTAAATGTCGCCAAAGCGGTTTTGGGCTCAGTAATTTACCACAAGCGAAAGCCTGGTACGCACATCTGATTA